>DAOUSR010000001.1 GCA_030627125.1 Thioploca sp. | reverse complement strand
TAATCTAGTTAGTCAGAAACTAAATGGTACAATTAAGGTACAAAGTGAAGTTGGAGTTGGTACTACGTTTATTTTGAATTTGCCATTAAGTGCCTGAAAATTTTATTGCAAAGCGTAGCTGTATTTCCGGTTTCGATGAGGAGATTTATTATGATGGTTAGATATTTGGAAACACTATAGGATTTATGATATGAAAATATTTAATAACTTACCCATCAGATATAAACTGATTATTAGTATGGGAACAATTTTAGTTATCGCTCTCATTATTATCGTCATTATTAACTATATTATTATAAAAAATGACGTTAAAAATCGAATTATTAATTACGAATTACCAATCCTTATTGATGGGATTGAAAAGGAAATAGATTTTGTTATCGCGCAACCATTAAGTATTATCTTATCTGCAACAAAAAATCCATTTAGCATTGATTGGATAAAACAGGGGGAACCAAAAGGTGAGTTGCCTTACCTCTCACAATACTATGCTTCCATTATGGAAAATGCTAATGCGTTTCGGTCAGTAATTGTTTCCGATAAATCCAAGACTTATTATTTTGTTGAGAAAACCGAAATAGGGAGTGAGCCAATTATTGAAGGTGATCCCAGACATGATTGGTACTTCAAATTTAAAGCAAGTGGTCAAAAATACGAACATATTATTTATGATTCAGCTACCAATGATTGGAGTAATTCTCTTTACATCAACTGTAGGTTGGAAGATTATAATGGTGAATTTATCGGTAATACTGGTTTGGGCATTAATCTTGATAAAATGGTCGAATCAGTGGCTGCTAAAAAAATTGGTAAACATGGTAATACTTTTATGGTTAACCCCAAAGGTGTTATTAATTTACATGAAAACCAAGACCTGATAAATAAGGAAAACATCAAAAATATTCCTAGATTGGCTCCTCTTGCTGACAAAATCTTATCCACAAAAAAAGGCAATTTTACCTATATGGGTGAAAACGGTACTATTATTGCGGCGGTCAAGTATCTTCCGCTGGTGGATTGGTATCTTATTGTTGAAGTGCAAGAATCAGAAATGTTAGCCGATATCAAACGTGCATTAATAAAAACGGTCTTCTTAGCCCTAGCCATGTTGGTTATTACTATTGTACTTATCATTCTACTGAGTCGCAAGTTAACTCAACCAATTAAAGAGCTTGTCAGTACCTCTAAGAGGCTATCAAAGGGCGATTTTAGCAAAAAAGCCCAAGTAAAAGCCAACGATGAATTGGGAACATTGGCTCAGTCATTTAATGCAATGGCAGAGCAATTGAAAACATCGTTTGATACCCTAGATGCTAAAGTAATTGAAAGAACAGCACAATTAGATGATAAAATTGCGGAATTAATTCAAACTCGCCAAGAATTAGTAGAGTCAGAAAAGATGGCTTCCTTGGGTGGATTAGTTGCTGGAGTTGCCCACGAAATTAATACTCCAATTGGGATTGGTGTCACTGCGGCCTCTACTTTAGCAGATCGAACTACTGAAACGGTAACTTTATATACTAATAAGCAACTGAAAGGTTCCGCTTTAACCGATTATTTTAACATTGCTCAAACCAGTAGTAACTTGATTTTAAATAATTTAAACCGAGCTGCGGAATTAATTCAAAGTTTTAAACAGGTAGCGGTTGACCAAAGTAATTTGGATAAACGTGCTTTTGCTGTGAAACAATATATTGAAACTAGCCTGCTTAATTTAAAACCACATTTGAAAAGAACATTACATCAAATTACGATAAACGGTGATGAACAGATTGAAATAAACAGCTATCCGGGAGCATTTTCTCAAATCATTACTAATTTAGTGATGAATTCAGTAAATCATGCTTATCCAATTGAAAAGTCTGGAAATTTTTCATTTAAACTAAAGTTAGATTCAGAACGTTTAATAATTGAATATAACGATGACGGTTGTGGTATTCCCCCAGAAAATTTGGATAAGATATTTGAACCATTTTTTACCACTGCTCGTATGGAAGGTGGGACTGGTTTAGGATTACATATTGTATTTAATCTAGTTAGTCAGAAACTAAATGGTACAATTAAGGTACAAAGTGAAGTTGGAGTTGGTACTACGTTTATTTTGAATTTGCCATTAGGTTAATTCAGATGCAATAATGATGTTAAAAGATGGGAAATTAACTTTAAATCACTTGAACCAAATCAATTTTTTCAAATTAGTTCACAGCGATTTGATTGAAACTAGCTATATTTTAGGGATATTTGATTATATATTTCTAAAATGTGAAGAAAATCTTATTAAATAATAATTTAACCAAATATACCTACTTATTATATATGCAAAATTTACCTAATGATTTACCTGTTTCAGTTGATGAAGATGATTTGCTTTTATTAGCTGAAGAAGATGAAATTATATTGCCACCTGAAAAGCATGTTGAATACGATAATCAGCAAATCCCAATTATCGATCCATGTTCACCAACTTGGAAAATAATGATTGTGGATGATGAACAAGAAATCCATGACGTTACTAAGATTGCCTTAGATGGCTTCAAGTTTAAAGATAAACCAATTAGTTTTATTTCAGCCCATTCTGGTGAGCAAGCAAAAATATTACTGAAGGAACATCCTGATACTGCCATGGTTTTTTTAGATGTGGTGATGGAAGAAAATGATACTGGTTTACAAGTTGTAAAATACATTCGTGAAACTCTGCAAAATAAATTTATTAGGATTATTCTTCGTACTGGACAATCGGGCGAAGCTCCAGAAGAAAAAACTATCGTCAATTATGACATCAATGACTATAAACATAAAGCTGAATTGACCCGGCGTAAATTATTTGTCACTACCATTTCAGGATTAAGAGCTTATTATGATCTAATGCTTATAGAGACTAATAAAGCTGCATTTAAACAAACTTTAGAAGCCATTCCAGTAGGAATATGTATATTGGATGCAAAGACCGTAAAACCAAAATATATCAATAAAGAAGCCCAGAAAATTTTTGGGAAGCGAATTGAAAAAGATATCTCGATTGAAAGTATTGCAGATATTCATCAGTTATATACTGCTGGTACTTCTCAAATGTATCCTTACGAAAAACTACCTATGGTGCGTGCCTTAAATGGAGAAACAACCCATGTTGATGACATTGAAATTCGGCAAAATGACCAAAATATTCCTATCGAAAGTTGGGGTACTCCAATTTATGATAATGACAAAATTATTTATAGCCTGACGACTTTTCAAGATATTACCGAACGCCAACAAGCAGAAGCTACTAAAATTCGGATGGTTCAAGAGCGTGAAGCTAAAAATGCAGCACTTCATTATAGTAAAGAAATTGAGGCTAAAAATCTTGATTTAGTTAAATTAAACCAAGATAAAAATGAATTTCTTGGAATTGCAGCTCATGATTTAAAAAATCCTTTATCAGTAATTATTGGTTATGCTGAGGAGATAGAGGAGTATTGTGATGAAATGTCAAAACAAGAGATTGCCGAATTATCCTGTTTAATCAAGGAAGCATCGACAAAAATGTCAACTTTGATCATGAATTTGTTAGATGTCAATCAAATTGAATCTGGTCAGATAAGATTGAACAAAGCCGATATAGATATTTTTCCAATTGTCAAAAATATAGTTAAAGATTATACGAAAAGAACTAAAGAAAAAAATATTGCTGTACATTTTTCATATGAAGGAGATAATTTTCAAGCTCATTTAGATGCTAATGCAGTTGGACAAATCTTGGATAATATTATTTCCAATGCAGTTAAGTATTCACCCTTGGGTAAAAATATTTATATTAAATTAATTGCAGATAAAGATGTAATTCGATGTGAAATTAAGGATGAAGGTGAAGGTTTAAGCGAAGCCGATCAGAAAAAATTATTCGGTAAATTCAATCTCTTAACTACTAAACCAACTGGTAAAGAACATTCCAATGGTTTAGGTTTATTTATTGTCAAAAAATTAGCCGAAGCTATGAATGCTGAAGTTTGGTGCGAAAGTAAATTAGGTCAAGGTGCTACTTTTATTATAGGATTTAAAACATTATGATTAATTGGGGTCAGGATTAATTGGGGTCAAGGATTAATTGGGGTCATAATTGGGGTCAGAGTAAAATTAATTTTGAAAGTAATTAAAAATGAGTAATTAACCTACTAACTTATTATTATCAAGTATACTTGACATGATATTCTCTAGATATTGACCGACAAATCAGGCAAGTTTGCCTTTATATTAATATCCTGACTTTTCGCCTTGATATTCTGTGATATTGACCGTTAATTCAAGCAAATTTGACTGCTATCCAAATTATCCTATCAAATACACCTAATATTTGATATTATTCGCTAAATCAAGCATACTAACGTAAAAAATTTAACACACCCTAAAATAATATGCTAATCCTACTTAACTTTTATGTCAAGCAAAGATTCTAATTTACTCACAGAAATGCGAGAATTAATGCGACGTTTACACTACTCCATTCATACCGAAAATGCCTATTTACTGGATTTGAATATACCTTGAATTGTTGTTCACCAGATTCGGCAAATACTAATTCACCGCTTAACTTTAAAATCTCCACCAATCAATGATAGTATTTTCTCTTCGGGAACAGATAAAAGACTGTCTTGAATAGAAATTGAAGCTGGATCATTAGTAAGGAAACCAAAACTTGCTATCGGTGAAACAACGTGAAACCGACCGTTTCAATAAATTTTTTCGTTCTCAACATCCTCGTTGGGAATGCCTAGCATGATGCTCTGCGTCATTCCTTGCTGGGTTACGACTGCGTCTAACCACAGCCTACGAAACTTTGGAGGATATTTTAACACTTTGCTTAATATCTAATCTTAATTCCTTTCGCTAGTTCCGGTCTTGTCGGCTGTCTAAGCCTAGTATCCACTAGTTTAACCAGATAATTATCATTCTAAACTAAGGAGACTGGTTTTGCTTCTTTACTGAAAAGTAGTGATAAATTTTTACAATGATTCTTGTTCCAAAGTTCTCAATAAATTTTGCATATCTTCTGGCAAAGGAACTGTCCATTGCATAAATTCTCCACTACGAGGATGGATAAAACCTAACTGTTCGGCATGTAGAGCTTGACGTGGAAATTGGCGTAATATGGCTTTAAATTCATCACTAATTTTAGCCGGAAGTCGCAAACGTCCACCATATACAGTATCTCCCAATAACGGATAATTTTTATAAGCCATATGTACTCTAATTTGATGAGTACGCCCAGTATCTAACTGAACTCGGACTAGAGTATGATGACGAAACCGTTGGATAACTCGATAATGGGTTATTGCTATTTTCCCACTCTCTGTCACTGCCATACGAGTACGATGAGCGTGATGCCTTCCGATTGGTGCGTCTACTGTTCCTCCAGCAACCATTACTCCGATAACAATTGCTTGATATTTTCTAACAAATTCACGGTTTTGAAGCTGAATTACTAAATTGGTATGAGCGGTTAAACTACGAGCTACTACCAAAATACCACTGGTATCTTTATCCAACCGGTGAATAATTCCAGCTCTAGGTAATTGATTTAATTCTGGGGCATGATGTAATAACGCATTGACTAAAGTTTTATCTTGATTACCAGCTCCCGGATGCACAACTAGTCCGGCTGGTTTATTAACTACTAAAATGTCTTTATCTTCATAAACTAAATCTAACGATAATGGCTGTGGTTGCCAAGTTACTTCCGTTTCAAGTTGGGTAGTAAGTTGTACTTGTTCCCCTCCTTTTAATTTATCTTTACCACGTAATTTACTGTTATCAACTAATACCAACCCGTCACGATTCCATTGTTGCAATCTAGCTCGTGAATAAGATGGAAATAATTCAGCCAAAGCTTTATCCAATCGATAACCGACCATATTGATAGGGATTTCTAGATTAAATTGTTCTGTAGTCATATGTGAATTGTCGCAAAAATATGGATAATTAACTAGGTAGGATTCCCCCTATTTAACATAATGATTTGTAGGGGTAATCTGTGGTTATCCTAACCTTTAAATTAAGGGCAACCATAAAGGATTGCCCCTACGTAAAATATTACATTAGTTAGAATAATTGTTCTTTCTGTACCATACTCAAGCCAAAATGTTCCCATGCCATTTTAGTTACTATTCTGCCTCTAGGGGTACGCATTAAAAAACCTTGCTGTAATAAAAATGGTTCTATCACATCTTCTATCGTTCCACGTTCTTCGCCAACGATAGCAGCTAAAGTTTCTACTCCTACTGGCCCACCGTCAAATTTCTCTATAATAGCTAACAATAGTTTTCGATCCATCACGTCTAAACCGTGCATATCGACATTAAGCAAATCTAATGCAGCTTGTGCTACTTGATAACTAATTTTACCATCCGCTCGAACTTGAGCATAATCACGTACTCGCCGTAATAAACGATTGGCAATCCGTGGAGTTCCTCTAGAACGGTTGGCTAATTCCACCGCTCCATCGACATCCAAAGCTACATTTAAAATTTTGGCCGAACGGTTGATAATGGTTGCCAAATCTTCGCTATTATAAAATTCTAACCGTTGCGTAATACCAAACCTATCTCGTAAAGGGGAAGTCAATAACCCAGCTCGAGTGGTTGCTCCAACTAAAGTAAAAGGTGGCAAATCTAATTTGATGGAACGGGCTGCTGGCCCTTCACCAATCATAATATCTAGTTGAAAGTCTTCCATAGCTGGATATAAAACTTCTTCCACTACTGGGCTAAGACGATGTATTTCATCAATAAATAGTACATCATTAGGTTCCAGATTGGTTAATAAAGCCGCTAAATCACCGGCTCGTTCCAAAACTGGACCAGAAGTTTGACGAATATTGACACCCATTTCATTAGCAATTATCAGAGATAGAGTGGTTTTACCAAGCCCAGGAGGTCCAAAGATTAGCAAATGATCCAGTGCTTCTTCTCTAGACTTAGCAGCCAGGATAAAAATTTCCATCTGCTCACGAACTCGTGGTTGGCCAATATAATCAGCCAAATATTTAGGTCTAATCGCCTTGTCAATAACTTTATCTTCAGGATTTTCAGTAGGGCTAATTAAACGATCAGTTTCAATAGTCACAGAATTTTAAGGATTTAATTTTTGTACAGGATAGTGAGACTTATCACTAGATAAATTTAGGTGAACGTATTTTTATTTCAACGCAATTAGTATATTCTTTGACTACGTTGTAATTTTGTTTGGATTCGAGGTAAGATATTAGGAATTTGGATAATTTATAACTAGACCTGACAATTTTGGAGAATCTATCAGGCCTATAATTTACATCAACTAAAGGGTTCGAGCGACCATGTTTCTCTCATAAATTTCAATCTGATCACCAATTTTGACATCACTATAATTCTTCACACCAACACCACATTCCATGCCATGTTTAACTTCTTGCATATCTTCTTTAAACCGGCGTAAAGAATCTAATTCTCCCTCAAAGATAACCACATTATCTCGTAACACTCGGATTGGACTACTACGCTTGATAATGCCATCCCCTACCATACAACCTGCGACTAAGCCGAATTTTGGTGAACGGAAAACTTGCCGCACTTCTGCCAGACCAATGATTGTTTCCACTTCTTCAGGAGCTAACATACCACTTAGAGCTTTCTTAACTTCATCTATAGCTTCGTAAATAATACTATAATAATGTAAATCAATATCTTCATCTTGAATCAGTTGTTTAGCACCAAGGTTAGCTCGGACATTAAAACCGATGATAATTGCCCCAGAAGCAACCGCTAAATTCGCATCTGACTCAGTAATACCACCAACTCCACTAGCAACAATATTTACCTTAACCTCATCAGTAGACATCTTGGTCAACGATTCCGACAACGCTTCCAACGAACCATGCACATCAGCTTTTAACACAACATTAAGCGTACTAACTTGTCCAGCTTGCATCTGAGCGAACATATTTTCTAATTTAGCTGCTTGCTGACGGGCTAATCTAACATCACGATACTTACCTTGTCTAAATAAAGCAATTTCTCTAGCCTTCCGTTCACTCGGAACTACCACTACTTCATCTCCAGCACCAGGAACCCCAGATAAACCTAAAACTTCTACGGGAATTGAAGGACCTGCTTCTGATATTGATTTACCATTTTCATTTAACATGGCTCGTACACGGCCAAACTCTCTACCAGCTAATAAAATATCACCTTTTTTCAAGACTCCACTTTGGACCAATACCGTTGCTATTACACCACGACCTTTATCTAACCGTGATTCAACGATTACACCAGTTGCAGCACCTTCAGCAACAGTGGTAAGTTCCAACATTTCAGATTGCAACAAGATGGCATCTAATAAATTATCAATCCCAATCCCAGTTTTAGCTGATACTGGCACGAACATAGTATCACCGCCCCAATCTTCCGGGATAACTTCCTTTGCCACTAATTCTTGTTTAACTCGTTCCTGATCAGCATTCGGTTTATCAATCTTATTGAGAGCAACTATCAATGGTACAGCAGCAGCTTTAGCATGTTGAATAGCTTCTATTGTTTGTGGCATAACGCCATCGTCAGCTGCAACTACCAAAATTACGATATCTGTAGCTTTTGCTCCTCTAGCTCGCATCGCAGTAAAAGCGGCATGGCCAGGAGTGTCTAAAAAACAAACGCTACCTTTAGGAGTATCAACATGATAAGCTCCAATATGTTGGGTAATACCACCAGCTTCACCATCTGCAACCTTGGTTACTCTAATATAATCCAATAGAGAAGTCTTGCCATGATCAACATGACCCATGATAGTAACTACTGGAAAGCGAGATACTTGAGTTCCAACTTGTTGGCCAGTTTGCATTAAACCAACTTCTATTTCATTATCCTTTAACAGTTTAGAAGTGTGGCCCATTTCTTCCACAATAATAGCCGCAGTTTCCTGATCCAAAATTTGATTGATAGTCACCATAGTTCCCATTTTCATGGTAGCTTTGATGACAGTAGCTGCTTTCAACGACATTTTTTGAGCTAATTCAGCAACCGTTATGGCTTCAGGTAATAAAACCTCATGGATAACAGGGGCTGTTGGTCTTTGAAAACTACCATGTTGATATTCTGTTGGTTTGGAAAACTGTTTACCACGCTTTTTACCAAAATGCTCTTTCCTACCATTTTTATTGTATTCTAATTTCCGATTAGATTTAGCAGGTTTATTCTCGCCACCACGTTTACGTTGTTGTGCTGGTTTCTTAGGAGATTTATCATCTTTAATTTCCTTAATATCAGAGGAAGGTTTTTTCTCAGGTTTAACTGCCTTTGGTGCTTCCTTCTTAACTGGTTCTTCCTTAACTTTCGTGCTAATAGGAGGAGGAATTTCGGAATCAACCTTTATTACTGGTTTCTTATCAGTGGTTGGTGGGATAGGTTGTACTGTTTCTACTGGCTGACGTTTTTTAGTTTTGATTTTTACCGTGCCAGAATCTATAACTTCTTCATTACGTTTTTTAGCCCTAACCTTTATGGTTGTTCCAGCCGGTGTTTCTGTTCTCTTAGGATTGACTGCTACTGATTTAGCTGAATATTCTTTAACCTCTGAACGTTTTTTAACAGTAGGTTTGATAGTTTTTGGAGCATCAACTACCGGTTTTTGAGTATTTACAGCAGCTTCTTTAGGAGTAATTTCTGTAGAAGTAGTATCATTACTTGGATTAGTTTCTAAAATTATCTCTTCCTTAGATTCAAGTTTTTGGGGAGTACGTTTAACGTAAGTACGTTTCTTTCTTATCTCAACATGTACTGTTTTAGTACGTCCAGTAGGATTAGATACCTTAAGTTCACTGGTAGTTTTTCGCTTAAGAGTAATCTTCTTTGGATCAGAAGATAATTCTTGCCCAATATCATCTTTACCATGAAGATGGCGTAGATAAGTTAATAATTGGTTTTTTTCTTTATCATCAATCCTATCATCAGCTATTTTTACTGGTAATCCGGCCTGACCCAATTGGGTTAACAAACGTTCAATAGGAATTTCTAATTTATCAGCAAATTGTCTTACAGTTACTTCAGCCATTTATTCTAAGATATATATAATTATGTTATACAGAAAGATTATAATTTTAGTAAGGTCAATATCCACCTACAAGTTATAAATCGTATGATTTTCTGAATAACATTAAGTAGTTAAAATTAAGACATGGGTCATTATCCTTGTTAGGACAGACATTTATGTCTGTTACTTTGAAAATTAGGGTGGAAAACCACCTTATTGATTATCAAACCAAGAAGCTCTTGCAGTCATGATAAGTTTCCCTGCATTAGCTTCATCAATACCATCTAAAACTATCAAATCTTCTACCGATTGTTCGGCAAGAGAATCTATACTAACAATACCATGCTTCTCAAGAACTTGAATTAATTGTTGATTTATTCCATCCATAGCGGATAGCTCACTGGCTTTATCAGCTTGTTCTTCACTAGCAATAGCTCGAGTTAATAATGTATCCTTAGCTCGAGTCCGCAATTCTTTCACAAGCTCTTCATCAAACTCTTCAATATTAAGCATTTCATCGAATGGTACATAAGCTATTTCTTCTAATGAGGAAAAACCTTCTTGTAATAAAACTTCAGCAATTTCTTTATCAACTTCCAAATCATCCATAAAGAGCCTGACTATCGTCATTGTTTCTTGCTCATATTTTTCGGATGCTTGTGACTCAGTCATTATATTCAACTTCCAACCAGTCAATTCAGTAGCAAGACGTACATTTTGCCCACTTCTTCCGATAGCTTGAGATAGCTGATCCTCACGCACGGCAACATCCATACTATGAATTTCTTCGTCAATAACAATGGATATTACTTCTGCCGGTGACATTGCATTCATTACAAACTGAGCTGGATTTTCATCCCATAAAATAATATCGACTCGTTCACCATTTAATTCATTAGAAATAGTTTGAATCCGAGAGCCACGCATTCCCACACAGGCTCCGATTGGATCAATTCTAGGGTCTTTGGAACTTACAGCAATTTTAGCTCTTGAACCTGGATCACGAGCAGCACTTATTATTTCTAAAAAATGTTCACCAATTTCAGGTACTTCCATGTCAAATAGCTTAATTAATAATTCTGGAGCAACTCGTGATAGGAATAATTGTGGACCACGAGGCTCAGAACGTACACTTTGTAAATAACCACGTAAATGATCTCCTAAACGCACTGTTTCACGCGGAACCATATCCTCACGTAAAATTATTGCTTCTATATTTTCGCCTAAATCAAGGATAATATTGCCACGCTCTATGCGTTTTATAATTCCATTAACCAATTCACCTTGACGGTCTTTATATGTTTCAACAATTTTAGCCCGTTCAGCTTCCCGAATTTTTTGTACTATAACTTGTTTAGCAGTTTGAGCTCCGATACGACCAAAACTAACGGATTCTATTGATTCTTCAATAAATTCTTCTTCATTTATATCAGCATTTTTTTCTCGTGCATCTTCTAAGCTAATTTCAGTTTCATTTTTAGCTTCATTCTTTACTACTTGCCAACGTTGAAATGCTTGATATTCTCCACTATGTCGATCTATATGTACATATATATCAACATTACCTTCATAAGATTTTTTGGTAACAGTTGCGATAGCACATTCTAAAGCATCGAAAATAACTTCCCTAGTAACGCCTTTTTCATTGGACACCGCATCCACGACCAAAAGAATATCTTTACTCATATACCACCTCTATTTTAGCTCAAATATGTGGTTATTCAGGCACAATATGTGCCTTATCTATTCTTTCAAAAGGCAAATTATATTCCGCTCCATCTACCATTATTACCACATCATTATCTTGTACTTTTTGTAACGTTCCGATAAAGTTACGTCGTCCATCTTTAGGGCGTGTTAGATGAATTTTAACTTTATGACCGGTAAAACGCACAAAATGTTCTAATGTAAACAAGGGTCGATCTAAACCAGGAGATGATACTTCCAAAATGTAATGACCTTGTATTGGACTATTAACACTTAGTACGCCATCTACTTGATGGCTAACTTGTCCACAATCAGATAATGTAATCCCATTAGGACTATCTATGTATATGCGTAACAGGACACCATGCCCTCCTTGTGAACTACGCATTACACCAACTAATTCGTAACCTAATGCTACAATAGTTGGAGCCAATAATTCTTGCAATCCTTTATCTAACAATTTCAACCGCCTTATAGAAATAAAAAAATGGGCACTAAGCCCACTTTAATAAAGAACTATTATTATGATTAACCACTGTTCTAAAATTTTTTATATTACCAATAAAACATATTCTCTAAAATAATAGTATATAATTGAGTTCAAATGCTTCATTGGTCTCATATTCTTAATATCTTATTAATTATTGGCCATATTATATAGGATTAATCTTATTCTAGCAAATATTTTTTGATTATATAATGTTTATAAATTTATCAAAAGACGTTTTGTAGCAGAATATATTTTTACTGTCATTTAAGAAACTTACTTAGCAAAGTAACCAGTAATGGCCCATCAGATGGATTTAAACTATGCTTACCAACCGTTACCACAGTTTCGGATAAACCTTTTAAGGCCACAACATTATTCATATCCTGACTATAAGGTGCAACCCAATTATCCCCAGTTCTAATTACTGATATATAAGAAGTTTGTGGATGTGGTTGGCGATTAAGCCAAAATAGTAGAGTATACGGACGTTCTCTAATCAAATCTCTATATAATCCTTGACTGCGATTAATTGTACCTAACCCTAACATAGGAGTAATCCAACCAGCAGGACTATTACTAATCTCTGCTCCTAATTCAGCTTTATTCGTTCCTAAATGTGGGCTGGCAATACTAATTAAACCTTGGACTGGAATTTTCCCTGCTACCATAACTAATCGAGCTACTACCCCACCAGCAGAATGTCCAACTATGATTAATGAGCTATCAGGGTGGCGTTGTTGCAAAGTTCGTAAATATACATCCAACCACTGGGCTTGAGATGATAAAGGTGCTTCTGAAGGCAAGGTTACGGTATATATATAATTCACAGTAGCGATGGGTTGAATCATGCTTAATGCTGGCCCCTGAGGAAATAAATGCCCAGCATCTTGCCAACCATTATGTTGTAACGTGTTAATGATACCGGTTGGTCGCCATTCACCGCCATCACCTAAATAACCATGCACAAATACCAAAATATGGCTGGCATAAGTTGGTACGCTGATTAAGAAAATTAATATTAAAATTAGCAAACGTAAAATTTTAGCCATCATTATTTATCCTTTCAATAATTTCTTGTAAAATATCATCCGAATTATCATTGGGCACTTGACAAGTTCCAGCTCCTTTATGCCCACCACCACTATATTCCAGCATGAGTACACCTATATTAGTTTTAGAAGAACGATCAAGAATTGATTTACCAATCGCTAACACAGTGTTTTGCCTTTGTAATCCCCATAATACGTGGATAGAAATATTGCATTCTGGGTAAAGAGCATAGATTACAAATCGATTGGTAGTAAAAATTTCATCTTCATTTCTTAAATCCAACACAACTATATTTTTACGCACAGTAGAACATTTTTCAATCTGTTCCATAGATGCTTTTTGGTGTTCAAAATATAGTTTAACTCGCTCTTCAACATCTGGTAATTTTAATATTTCATCAATAGTATGAGTTTTACAATAATCAATTAGCATCATCATTAAATCATAATTAGAAATTCTAAAATGCTTAAAACGTCCCAAACCACTTCTAGGGTCCATTAAATAATTAAGTAATACCCAATCTGTTGGAAATAAAATTTCGTCACGAGTAAAATCAGCCGAATCAGCCTTATCAACTGAAATAATCATATCTTCACTAATATTTGGAAATTTTTCACATCCATAATAGTTATAAACTACTCTAGCAGCAGATGGTGCATCAGGATCAATAATATAATTAGCTGGACGACTTTGTTCTCCTAAAATTCTTATGGCTTCACTTAAATGATGATCAAAGATTAGATGAGCTCCAGGAGAATAAGGCAAGTTAGTAGTAATATCATTAGGGCCAATTGGAATTCTTCCTAATTGTACATCTCGAGGATGGACAAATTTAATATCATCTATTAGCTCTAGTTCTTTTAATAAAACTGCACAAATTAATCCATCAAAATCACTTCTTGTTACCAAGCGATATTTTTGTGACATATTTTAACTTCCTAAATATTGTTGGATAGTATTTTTTTGAAAAATTTAGTCAAATGGATATTAAGCAGGTTAGGCCAGCAATCCTTGTAAAATTTAACAGATTGTCGGCCTAATTAAGTGCTAATACACCTATTTTATCTAATATATTTCTAATTTGGTATTAGCAATAATTTACCAACTTTTAAAGAATTATTTTTAAATTTATTCAACTTTTTCAATAATGATACTGTAGTTCCATATCGTTTGGCAATTATCCATAAACTATCGCCTTTACGAACTTTATGTCCTTTAGTTATTGCTGTACGAATAACTTTTGCTACAGATGATACTACTAATTGTTGACCAATCTTTAGAGAATAATTCTTGCTTAATTTATTTAAACTACGAATTTTATCAACTGATATATTATACTGTTTAGCGATCGCCCATAAACTATCATCTCTTTTAACTCTGTGCTTCCCTAAATCATTTGTTGATTTATTAATAACCTTACGATAAATTTTCCGATACTTGACAATTGACCTATTAGTTAAAGAAGCAGTTTTTACCAATTCTAAAATATTTGGTATTTGAGCAAGACGTTGTTTAAATTGAAAAACTTTACTTACAGGAAGGGTGATATCATGCGGTCCTTTAGGCGAAGTAATTCCACGTTTATAACATGGGTTTAGTAATTTTAAGTCAGAACCAGATATTCCAGCTAATTGAGCTACCACAGACAATTCAATCTGGCGGCCTATATTAATTTTTTCAAAATATGGGCGATTATTAATTGTTTGTAATTTTATCCCATATTCATTAGGATTAGCTATAATTTTTGCTAAAGCTATTAATTTAGGTACATATTCACGAGTTTCTCTAGGTAACTTTAATGACCAAAAGTCAGTAGGACGATTATTTTTTTCATTACGTCTAATGGCTTTACCTATGTTGCCCTGGCCATAATTATAAGCGGCTAAAGCTAAAAACCAATCGCCATCAAACATTTTATTCAAAGTCTTTAGATAATTCAAGGCAGCATTAGTTGAAGCTACAATATCACGCCGACCATCATACCATTTATCTTGTTCTAGTCCATAATATCTACCAGTTGCTGGAATAAACTGCCACAAACCAGCAGCACTTTTATGAGAAATGGCTCTGGGTTCAAAAGCACTCTCTATCGCTGGCAATAAAGCAAGTTCCATTGGCAAACCACGTTTTTCCACTTCTTTGACAATATGATAAAAATATGGACCAGCTTTACTAGAAATTCTTTTAAAATAGGAAGGATGTGCTAAAAATTTTTTCATTTCGCGTTGAACTTGATTATTATCAACTGCCTTGAAAGCATAGCCATTTCTAACTCGATCCCATAAATTACCAGTTTTGGCAGAATATCTAGCATTGAATTTTCTTTTTTCTGGTATTAGTCTAATTGCTTTGGCAATAGCCTGCCCAATAGTAGGAGTGTTTTGAGCTAATTTTTGTTTGGCTGTGTAATTCCTAGTTGTCGAGTAAAATTTTTTAACTCGCTTCTTAGGTTTTTTTAAAAAAGTTGACTTGGTTGAATTCTTAATCTTAGTCGATTTAGTCGGTGTGGAAACTAATTCATTTTTCCAATAAAGTGTAGATGGGCTGTTTTGGTCTACGAATAATGGTAAATTAGGTGTAGCATCAATTCTATAAGGAACGGATAAATACACCTTTTCATTAGTATTTTTAACCTTTGCTTCGTCTGCTACCGGTTTAGTAACTAGAGTATTACAACCAAATAAACTACTGAGTATTAATAAATAAAATATTCTAAACATTCTCATGATAATATGTCCTAATTGAATTTAAAAGTTTAATAAATTGGTATTATAGTTCTTTAATTAACTATTGATATTAAAGATATTTATTTAAAAATAACTAGCCTTGTATAAATAATTCATTACAAAAGGCGTGCCAATTGTTGTCCCATTAAGATTTTTTTAGGTACACACTGTTCTGATAGCCATGCTACTTGCTTAGAATCTAACAACATAATCACTGTAGAACCCATATTAAAACGTCCAAGTTCAGCTCCAAGTTGGAGATTGGGAGCTTCTGTATGATGCCAATGCTTGATTTGGGATAAATGATTAATTTCTCCCGTCCATTTTGTTTCTATACTACCAACAAAAATAGCTCCTACCAAAATCAAAGCCATTGGTCCAAATTCAGTTTCAAATATACAAATTAAGCGTTCATTACGAGCAAATAGATTAGGAATAACTCTAGCTGTTCGTTGATTTACGCTAAATAAACGCCCAGGTACATATATCATATCCGTCAACTTGCTCGCAACAGGAACATGGATCCGATGATAATCTTTAGGTGATAAATATAAAGTACAAAACAAACCTTGCTGAAATAAAGCACTAATTTCGGTATTGCCACCTAATAAATCTGTCAATTTAAAGGAATGGCCTTTAGCTTGTAATAAACAGCCAGATGTAATTGTACCAATTTGGCTAATTTCAGCGTCAACCGGACTAATAATACCAGTTGCCAATGGTCGGGCAGTTGGTTTTAAAGTTCTGGTAAAAAACTGATTAAAACTAGCATAGTTACTAGCTTCTGGCAAGTTAGCAATACTCATATCAACATCATAAATTTTAATGAAACGTTTAATCAACCAATGAGTAACACCTCCTAATTGTAATCGAGTAAATTTTAATACCAACCTTGATAAGAAATGTTGCGGAATGATATATTGAATTGAAGTTAATAGTTTATCTGTGAGTGAATTCTGCATAGAATAGTTAATTTTTCATGTCTTGATTGTAGGCATTGGCTGCTCGGATAAAACTAGAAAATAATGGATGTCCGTCTCTAGGAGTAGAAGTAAACTCAGGATGGAATTGACAGCCGACAAACCAAGGATGATGACCATTTTCAACTACTTCAACTAAATTACCATCGGCTGACATTCCCGCAAAAACAAGCCCGGCTTGGCGTAACATACTCATATAATTATTATTAAATTCATAACGATGTCGGTGTCGTTCGCGAATAGTTTCTTGACCATATAATTTTTGAGTTTTACTACCATTCATCAAATGACAAATTTGACCACCCAACCGCATAGTACCACCTTTATTAACATTTGCATGACGTTGTTCTATATTACCATTTTCAGTCATCCATTCACTAATTAAAGCAATAACTGGATTAGGTGTACCCGGAACAAATTCAGTGCTATGGGCTTTTTCTAAACCGATTGCTCTAGCAAATTCTATTACAGCTACTTGCATCCCCAAACATATACCTAAATAGGGTACATTATTTTCCCTAGCAAATCTAGCCGCACTAATTTTACCTTCAATCCCACGTTTTCCAAATCCGCCTGGGATTAAAACTGCATCAACTTTTTCTAAACAATCAGTTCCTTGTTTTTCAATTTCTTCTGAATCAATATAAACAATATTAACCTTGATTTGGGTATGAATACCTGCATGAACTAATGCTTCAGTTAAAGATTTATAAGCATCGGTTAAATTAACATATTTTCCCACCATAGCTACATTAACTTGCCCATTGCTAGGATTATCCATTGCAGTTAAAACATTTTTCCAGTCAGATAAATCAGCCTCTGGAGTATTTAATTTAAGTTTATCACAGACAATTTTATCCAAACCTTGCTGATGTAACAATAATGGAACTCGATAAATTGAGTCGGCATCAAGCACAGAAATTACGGCTTTTTCTTCTACGCTAGTAAATAAGGAAATTTTTTTGCGGTCTCCGTCTGGTAACGGTCGACTGGAACGACAAAGTAAAATATCAGGCTGAATACCTATGGAACGTAATTCTTTGACTGAATGTTGAGTGGGTTTAGTTTTTAGTTCGTTAGCAGAAGGAATATAAGGTATCAGAGTTAAATGGATAAATAAAGCTCGTTCACGGCCTAAATCACCACCTAATTGCCGAATTGCTTCTAAAAATGGTAAAGACTCAATATCGCCCACTGTGCCACCGATTTCAACCATTGCTACATCAGCATCACCAGCTCCTTCCAGTAGACAGCGTTTTATTTCGTCAGTAATATGAGGAATGACTTGAACTGTAGCTCCTAAATAATCACCTCTTCGTTCTTTATGAATCACATTTTCATAAATACGACCAGTGGTAAAATTATTTTGTTGCCCCATTGTGGTTCGTACAAAACGCTCATAATGACCTAAATCTAAATCAGTTTCGGCTCCATCATCAGTGACAAAAACTTCACCGTGTTGGAACGGACTCATGGTACCCGGATCAACATTGATATAAGGGTCTAATTTTAGTAGAGTAACTTTTAATTTGCGTGCTTCAAGGACTGCTGCTAAAGAAGCGGAGGATATGCCTTTGCCTAACGAAGAAACCACTCCGCCGGTTATAAATATGAATCTTGTCATTTGATGTTTTTTCTTAAAGCAGAACCTAATACCAGTTCAATTTGTATTGATATTTTATGGGAAAATTAACTCGTTATTTGATTTATTTAACATTCAGTCTTCCAACTAATAATTATTCAGTCAATCAAGCAAGTCTAGTTAGACATAATGTAATCAAATACATGATGAATTTTTTTAACCAAACCTACTTAATTTAATAATTACAAACTATAATACATATCAAACTCAATTGGATGAGTAGTCATACGTAAGCGAGTGACTTCTTCCATTTTTAGTTCGATATAAGCATCAATTACATCTTTCGTGAATACACCACCTTGCAATAAAAACTCATTATCATTTTTTAAAGATTCCAAAGCTTGTTCTAAGGATAAACAAACAGTTGGAATATTCTTTTCTTCTTCTGGTGGCAAATCATATAAATCTTTATCCATAGCTTCACCAGGATGAATTTTATTGATAATTCCATCCAAACCAGCCATTAACATAGCACTAAAAGCAAAGTAAGGATTACCAGTAGAATCTGGGAACCGTACTTCAATCCGCCGAGCTTTAGGATTTGGCACAAAAGGAATTCGTATTGCAGCAGAACGATTACGAGCTGAATAAGCTAACAAAGTTGGAGCTTCAAATCCGGGAACCAAACGTTTATAACTATTAGTGCTGGCATTAGTGAAAGCATTTATAGCACGAGCGTGTTTGATAATGCCACCGATATAATACAAGGCAGCATCAGACAAGTTACCGTACTTATCACCAGCAAATATATTATTGCCATCTTTAGATAGAGATTGATGGACGTGCATACCATTACCATTATCGCCTACCAAAGGTTTAGGCATAAAAGTAGCGGTTTTGCCATAACTATAAGCAATGTTCATCACTACATACTTGAGGATTTGGACTTCATCCGCTTTTTTAACTAAGGTATTGAAAGCTACTCCAATTTCACCTTGTCCAGCAGTAGCAACTTCATGATGGTGGACTTCTACTGGAATGCCCATTTCTTCTAAAGACAAGCACATTGAAGAACGAATATCATGCTGGGAATCAACTGGTGGAACAGGGAAATAACCACCTTTAAGTGAAGGACGATGGCCTAAGTTACCATCTTTATATAATTTCTCTGAATTCCAACCAGCTTCTTCTGAGTCTACTTTGCAGAAAGAGCCTCTAATATCCGAACCCCAACGTACATCATCAAAAATAAAAAATTCATTTTCTGGGCCAAAATAAGCAGTATCAGCAATGCCTGTAGACTGTAGATAAGTTATAGCCCGTTTTGCTAATGAACGTGGATCACGCTCGTAACCTTGCATAGTAGTTGGCTCAATTACATCACAACGCAAATTCAAGGTAGTTTCATCAGAAAACGGGTCAAGAACTATTGTATCAGCATCTGGCATCAAAATCATGTCCGATTCATTAATACCTTTCCAGCCAGCAATAGACGAACCATCAAACATTTTACCATCAATAAAAAAATCACCATCAACAGTATTAGAACGTACAGTTAGATGTTGCTCCTTACCCTTAGTATCTGTAAATCGCAAATCAACAAAACTAGCATTGTGTTCCTTGATCATGTCTATTACATTTTCACCAGCCATACAGAACTCCTTTGTTTAGAAAGTTGGAATTACAAATTAATATTTTGCCATATTTTGAATTATAATGCTAGTCTCTTTAAATATCTTTCTACGTCATATCCTAACTGATGTTACGAATGCTTAGGGCAACCACAAGGGATTGCCCCTACGTAATACAATTGTTTGTAACATCATATCCCAATTAATTTTCCCCAAAAAATTGGGCTGGCAAATTATTCAATTGAGGAGTCACACTATAATAAATATTTACCTCTTTGATATCTGGTTCATTAATGGTTAATTGAGTGAAACTTTGGGATAAAGCTTGAATATTTGGAAAATTCTGTGCTTGTAAAGATAAATATACATCTACTGTAAGCTTGCCAGATAAGTAATGTAAATTAATATGTTCAACTGGTATGCCGATTGTCTGCCAACGCTGTTGTAAACGTTTGGTTATTTCGCTCCGAGAAGGTAAACTGAAATTAGTATGATGGACATCTTCATCGTTTTCTGGGTCAATATGTACTAAGACGTAGGTAATATTGGCTATTTTTGCCATCAGGTTACGACGTACTATTTCACCAATTTGATGGCCTTCAGAAACGGTTATTTTAGAATTAACTAAGATATGCACATCTACTAAAATATTAGTTCCACCCATTTTACGTGTACGTAATTCGTGTAATGTAACAACACCATCAGTAGATTTAATAATTGTTTTAAGTTCAGCTAATTGTTTTTTATCTAACCCAGTATCCACCAATTCACTAACTCCACCCCAGCCTAATGACCAGCCAACATGAGCAATCATAAAACTTACCCCTATTGCAGCTACTGCATCTAACCAAGCTATTCCGGCAATACTACCAGTTATACCTACTAATACAATGACTGATGAAATTGCATCACTCCGATGGTGCCAAGCATTAGCCTTTAATAGTTGCGACTGAATTTTTTTAGCTACATATATAGTATATTGATACAAAGCTTCTTTGACTAAGATGGATAAAATAGCAACAATAATAGTAACTTTGCTAGGATGCAATAATAAATCTGGGGACATTAAACGCCGACTAGCATCTATAAACATGCCGATTGCTACCAAGATTAATAAAGCGCCAATTGCTACGGTTGCCAGAGTTTCAAAGCGAGCATGTCCATAAGGATGATCTATATCGGCCACGGCTGTACCGTATTTAGCGGCAACCAATACCATTCCATCACTAATTAAGTCAGATAATGAGTGTAGCCCATCTGCTATTAATGCTTGTGATTTACCATACACACCAAACCATAGTTTGAGAATAGCCATTAAGATGTTACCTACCACCCCAACTAAAGTTACGTTGCGTATTGTGGTATAACGTTCTTGGTTTTTAGACATTATGATAGATCGTCAGGATATTTTGAGTAATATGAATCATGGTTGTTATAATTTTTATAAAGGTTATTAATTAATAATTATACTAATTTCTTTCTTTTTTGAACAATATATTATATCATTTATATCTTATATGTGAAATTTTTGTAAGTTGATATTATACTGGATTTTATATTTAAAACTTTAATAATATTAATTTTTTAGTTTATATTAAGCTGAATCAGGATTTTTAGGATAAATTCATTATAGAAAGTTACAGATTTGTATATTCTACATGATGAAAAAATAGAATGGCAACACTCTCCTTAATTTATTAACAAATATTTTGTTTATTTCATCGTTGCTAAACTAAGGAGAAGTTGAATAGCCGGCAACTAGTTGAGGTTCTAAAATTACAATAAAATCAATTAATCAACTACTATTTAAGATTATCTATAAAAAGCTTCGCCTTCACTATCAATCTTTGGATGTTGTCCACCACCATATTCTTATTAGCAGGAGAATTTAAAAATGATTGTTAAAATTTTAAAAAAGCTGAACATAATCCGTAAAAAATCTATTTGACGACATAAACTTCAAAACTACTTAATTATCAAATAGCTAATTTTAAATCTAAATAATTCATATTGGTAAAATAAACTCCATCAATGTGCGTAACATAAGTTAATAATCTATATCTCACTTCTAGTCCGATTTTAACTCTTAATTAATATACAAAATAATTATAAAACATAAAAATATGAAACATTTGTGGTTAACCGTTGTATTAGACATTACCGAATCCTTACGAGCTCGTTGGTTCTTGCTTTATACTGTAGTATTTGGCGGTATAATGATATTACTATTTGTGTTTGGTTTGACTGAATCACGAATTATGGGTTTTACTGGCTTAACCCGTTTACTGCTCACCTACATTCAACTATGTATGGCCATATTGCCAATCTTCGTTTTAATGAGTACTGTGCGTTCAGTAGCTGGCGATAGAGAAGCTGGAGTATTTGAATATTTATTATCTCTCCCAGTATCATTACCAGCTTGGTATTGGGGTAAAGTTATTGGACGTTTTATCGTAATTTTTTTACCAGTTTTTTTAGCAATGGTAGCGGCTGTTGGTTGGGCCTTGTGGCGTGAAGTTGGCATACCTTGGGAATTATTTTTCTTATACACCGGGCTATTAATTGCCTTGGCATGGTGTTTTTTAGGCATCGGCATGTTTATTTCTAGTATAACTCGTTCCATTGATACAGCTCAAGGGAGTGCATTTTTTATCTGGTTATTTTTATTGTTATTTTTGGACTTAATTTTATTAGGTTTAATGGTAAAAGAACAATTTACTCCAGAATCGTTAGTATTAATAGCTTTAATTAATCCACTCCAAACTTTTCGCACTGGAGCCATGTTATTATTTGACCCGCAACTGATAATGCTGGGGCCAACAGCTTATGTGATTTTAGACTTATTCGGTCACATGGGCTATTTAATTTGGTCTTTTGTCTATCCATTGTTGCTAGGAACTGTCTGTGCTGGTAGTGGATATATATTATTTCGCCGAGGAGATTTATTATAGATATGCGTGAAAAACCATCAGAAATTTATGTCGGATACCGTGAAAATCCAGCCACATTTTTAACTCATTGGGATAAATGGATCCGAAATTTTTCTGCTGTACATCCGGTGGCGTTAGGTTTTGTGGTATTTGTTATAGTACTAGCTATCGTAACTACTTTATCTATGCCTTTTTACCTGGAAAATTTATGGGAATTTTGGGGTAATATTTTAGTTGAAGCTCATGGAATGATATTTGACCTCTTGGTTATCGGAGTGTTTGTGTTTTGGCTGCATCGAATAGGTCATAAACAATTAATGATAATGAGATATAAAGAAGAATTAGAAGATTATTTGGGTTGGCAACATAGTGAAGCGATGTTTAAAATAATTAATTTAATTAAGAAGTTAAATCATTGGGGAGTTAGTAATATTTATTTAGCCGATGCTTATCTAAAACAAGGATTTTTAAGAGAGGTAAATTTAAGAGGAGCTAATTTAGATGGTGCTAATTTAATCGAAGCTGATCTGATAAGAGCAAATCTAAAAGGAATTTATCTAATTGGGGCTGATTTGAGCAAAGCCAATTTAACTGATGCTAATTTAGCTGGAGCTGATTTAAGAAGAAGTGATTTGCGGGGAGCTGACTTTACAGGAGCTTATCTAAGAGGAACAAATTTGGAAGCAGCTATGTATGATGATTTAACCAAATGGCCAAAAGGTTTTAATCCTAAAAAAACTGGAGCAATATTTTATTGGTTATAAATTTCATGATTTACCTACTTTCTGCGAATTAACTATCACCTAATTGTAGATTTTGGTAATTCTGCACAAAATACTAATGTAGAATATAAATTTGATATTTGTGCAGGATAAATCAGGAGTTCAAACCTTAGTTTGAGATCGATGTAAGATAAATCTTGCATTCCAGTTAATTCAAAATAATCTTTTTTAACAATGTCCCGTATTCTGCGAAATTATTGCATTAATTAACTTAACAGTTGCTTCAATAGCAGCCATATTTTGATCTGGATTGATGCCTATGGTGGTTATAATATTCGAATCAATTTGCCAAGAAATTGTTGCTTGTACTAAAGCATTAGTTTTAACACCGGGTGGAATAGTTATTTCATAATCCAATAATTGCGGAACTTTAATGTGAAACTTTTCTAATATTTCCCGTAAGGCGTTCATAAAAGCATCATATCCACCATCACCATTTGCATAAGCATCCACTAGTTTATCTTTATAAGAACATTGGACAGCAGCTACCGATTTTAGTTCATAAGTTGAATTGATTGAACAATGCATTACTTTGAAAGGTAAATCTTCAGTAGTTTCAAAAATGTCTTTAATCAAATAAGGCAAGTCTTCAGTAGTAATAACCTCTTTTTTATCACCTAGATCGATAATTTTTCGTAGTAGAACCTTTTTTTCTTCCTCAGTTAACTCAATAGATAATTCTTGCAAACTCATTTCCAGATTAGCTTTACCAGACAGTTTGCCTAGTGCATATTTTCTTTTTCTATCAAAACGAGCTGGCACTAACTGATTTTCATATAAATTACCTTTTTTATCGCCGTCAGCATGGATACCAGCAGTTTGAGTAAATACATTTTTACCATAAATTGGTTTATTGACAGCCATTCTTTGACCAGAAAACATCTCTACACATTGAGAAACTTTGTGAAGTTTTTTTTCATTAATATTAAAATCAACAGCTAGAAAATCTTTAGCACTCACCACAATTTCATCTAATGAACCGTTACCAGCCCGTTCTCCCATACCATTTACAGTAGCATGAATACCTTGGATTCCAGCTTTAATGGCAGCTATAGCATTGGCTGTTGCTAAACCATAGTCGTTATGAGAATGGAAGTCGAAGTGGGTTGTTGGATAACGTTTAATTATATCAGTAATACATTCAAAGGTTTCAAACGGATTGAAAATTCCCAATGTGTCTGGCAACATGATTCTTTTAACTGGCAAGTCCAATAATGCATCAATCAAGTTATAAACATAATCGGCAGAAGTTTTAATACCATTAGAAAAATCTTCTAAGTAAACATTGATTTGAATTCCATTCTCAGCCGCATAAAATATAGTTTCTTGAATATCTTTAATATGCTGTTCTGGAGTTTTCTTTAGTTGTTCTGTGCAATGTTTAAGTGAACCTTTAGTTAGTAAATTAATGCGTTTTATTCCTACTGATTTAGCCCAATCGACCGATTTATTTTTATCTATAAAACCTAAAATTTCAAATTTATCAACTAAATCAGCTTCATTAGCCCAATTCAACATTTTTAACACAGATTGTTTTTCACCTTCAGAGACTCTAGCTGATGTCACTTCTAACCGATCAACTTTAACCTCGGTCAATAATATTTTGGAAAGAGTTAATTTTTCTTCTGGCGTGTATGACACATTTTGCATTTGCTCCCCATCTCTTAGGGTTGTGTCCATAATTTCAATTTTAGCTATTTTCATTTTGTTAATTGGCATTTTTAGATTAATGTTTGTGGGAATGTTATAATTGAAAAGGTAAGTATTTTATATGGTCGCAGTTTAATTTTTTGGAATCCAATACATCGTCATAACATCAGTTAATTAGATTGACCACTTTGTTAAAGTATACGTCCAAAGACTTGTGGAAACAAGTAAATGGTATGTGAAAAAGTTTAATTAATAAGTAAATAACCAAAATTTTAAGTTTTAGATTCCAGCAAAAACTTAACAAATTTCCACTTTATTAAAATATCTAATATTTGTATTCCATCATTAAATTTGCAAGATTATTGGGTTTTAATCCAAATTATACTTGATAATTTTAGTATGGAACATAATATAAGATCATCTATAACATACAATTTAGAGTAATGTCATGAAATTATCTACCAAAGGACGGTATGCTGTAATGGCAATGTTGGACTTAGCACTTAACAATAAGAACCAAAAACCAGTTAAATTGACTGATATTTCCCAACGCCAAGGTATTTCTTTATCTTATTTGGAACAATTATTTACTAAACTACGTAGACATGATTTAGTTAATAGTACTCGTGGCCCAAATGGAGGTTATAGCCTAAGCCATCAACCTTCAGAGATTACCATTGCTCAGATTATTACAGCAGTTGATGAATGTATTGATGCAACTCGATGTAATGGTGAAAAAAATTGCCATGATACTCAAATTTGTGTAACTCATCAATTATGGACTGATTTGAGTAAGCAAATTTGTGATTTTTTAAGTGGTATTACCTTAGCTCAAATTATTAAAAATCATATCTAATTATTTATTCCATATTTTTTTGATAAAAGGATATATAACTATTCGAGAAAGTTATGAATTTACCTATTTACCTAGATTATTCGGCAACTACCCCAGTCGATCCTCGGGTTGCAGAAAAAATGATGCAATATTTAACTCCAGAGGGTCATTTTGGTAATCCAGCTTCAAGATCGCATAAATTTGGGTGGGATGCTGAAAAGGCAATAGATGAAGCCAGAGAACATGTAGCAGCTTTAATTAATGCTGATTCTAAAGAGATTGCGTGGACTTCTGGGGCTACTGAAGCTGATAATTTAGCCATTAAAGGAATAGCTCATTTTTACCAAAAAAAAGGTAAACACATAATCACCAGTATGACAGAGCATAAAGCAGTGTTGGATACCTGTCGGCAACTGGAACGAGAAGGTTTTGAAATTACTTATTTAAATCCACAATCTAATGGACTGGTTGATTTGACTGAGTTGGAAGCTGCTATTCGGGATGACACAATTTTAGTTAGTATAATGCATGTTAATAATGAAATGGGTGTTATTGCGGATATTGCTGCCATTGGTGAAATAACTCGCTCTCATAAAGTTTTGTTTCATGTAGATGCGGCCCAAAGTGCTGGTAAAGTGCCGATTGATTTAGCAATAATGCAAGTTGATTTAATGTCTTTTTCCGCCCATAAGGTATACGGCCCCAAAGGTATAGGAGCTTTATATGTACGACGTAAACCCAGAGTACGTTTAGAAGCTCAAATGCACGGTGGTGGTCATGAACGTGGCATGAGGTCTGGTACTTTGCCTACTCATCAAATCGCAGGAATGGGAGAGGCTTTTCGGATTGCGAAGGAGGAAATGTTAACAGAAAATGCTCGGGTAAAAAAATTACGGGATAAGTTGTTAAATGGTTTGCAAGACATGGAGGAAGTTTATCTAAATGGAGATGCAGAACAACGAATTGCTGGTAATTTGAATCTAAGTTTTAATTTTGTGGAAGGTGAATCTTTAATGATGGCACTCAAAGATTTAGCAGTTTCCAGCGGTTCAGCTTGTACTTCAGCTAGTTTAGAGCCTTCTTATGTATTGCGAGCTATAGGACGTAATGATGAATTGGCTCATAGTTCGCTTCGATTTACGTTGGGACGTTTTACTACAGAGGAAGAGATCGACTACGCTATTCCGTTAATTCGTGCTAACATCACCAAATTACGGAATTTATCTCCTTTGTGGGAAATGTATAAAGATGGAATCGATTTAAATAGTATTCAGTGGGATTCTCATTGAATGGATAATTAAACTTACTTAATTTAGGAACTGAAAATGGCATACTCAGAGAAAGTATTGGATCATTATAATGAACCACGTAATGTTGGTAATTTGGATAAAGAGGATTCTTCAGTAGGAACCGGAATGGTTGGTGCACCAGCCTGTGGTAAATAACATTGCCACGTAATTTTGCTATATGCAAGGAACTCTCGCTAGGTTGTAGATACTAATGTTTAACCAAACACAGAAACAAATTCTAGATGGACTCATTATTAGTGATGCTTATATTACTCGTGAAGGTATGTTTTATATATCACAGACCAGTAAAAATCATGAATATGTGGTATATATTGCAAACCAGCTAGGTATAGAAGAAAATAGAATCAAAATCCGAACCAGAAAACCGGATAAACGTACTGGGAAAATCTATGAATGTTCTGAGTTACGCACTTTACAGCATCCAATTTTTTTAAAATTAAGGGAACGTTGGTATAAAAATGGTCGGAAAGTAGTACCGCAAAATTTAATTGTATCCAAAGAATTTTTACTCCATTGGTTTTTAGGTGATGGTTGTTGTTCGATTAATCGCAATAGTGCCATTTTGGTTTTATGTACAGATGCTTTTACTAAACATGAAGTTGAATATTTAAAAAAATTAATGAAAAGCATTGAAATAAATTGTACTATTCAGAAAAATAACCGATTAAGAATACCTAAAAAAGATATGATCGCATTTTTTGATTATATGGGTGACTGTCCAATTAAATGTTTCGAGTATAAATGGCTTGATCATAAATATCTCGTATTAAAACAGCAAAATTTAAAACCATTTTACAGTGAAATCTATTATTTATATCTCAATGATTGGTCACTGAACCAAATTGCTGAAAAGTTTAACACAAATTATTTCAGTATTCGTTATATTTTAAAAAATAGCTATAGTGTTAACCTTAGTGAAAATTTTACAAATAGAGACAATTTGCAGGGAAGGCGTGGTTGCCCCCTCAGAGACTAATACGCAGAACATTTTATTTGGAGTCCAAACTTTAGTTTGATTATCAAGATAAATCTTGAATTCCTGTTAAGATGAAGACATAGTCCGAACTGCATGGAGACATGTAGAAGTCATTAGAAATAATGGCTCGCCTAATTTTAAAGTTAGGTCATATAAAGTAACAGAACGGATGTAATGCGGCTTCAAATTAAAGTTGGAGCTGACGGTATTATTGAAGATGCAAAATTTAAAACTTATGGTTGTGGTTCTGCCATAGCTTCTAGCTCCTTACTCACTGAATGGGTAAAGGGTAAAACATTGGAAGAAGCAGCAGCAATCAAAAATACTGAAATCGCTGAAGAGTTAGCCTTACCACCAGTAAAAATTCATTGCAGTGTTTTGGCTGAATCTGCGGTTAAATCAGCTATTGAAGATTATAGTAAAAAACAGAAAAAAACTGTTTCATAGCAAAAAATATTCTTCATGTGCAATATGTACATGGAGAATAATTGAATTCTAGATTGAAATATTCCAAACCCGGTGCTAATTCTAATTTATTGCAATATTTTATATCATAAAAGAAGCAATGCAGCATTACAAATATCTACGGAATTCTTGCTGTCTATTATAGCTTGTAAAACTTGTTCAACTAATTGTTTTTTTATATTTCTAGTAATAAATACAATCTGCGTACATCTCTTGTCATCGGGCCAAGCTTTTAAAGTAGTTGGGGCTTGAAAAATATGTTGTACACCTTGGATTATTACTGGTAAATCAGTTTCATAGGTATAAGCAATCCCTTTCACTCTCAACAAATCTTTACCACGTAAACGGGTTAATTGCTGAATCCAATGCTCTAATGTCAACCAATGTAAAGGTTCATGATATTCTATGCAGAAAGTTTGTATATAAGTACTATGATTATATTCTTGATTATCATAGGCTTCTGTCTGTAACCAACGATTAATATCAAGCTGTTGAGTTTGCTTATCGTAATGACTATTATCAAATAAAACAGATGCCTTCAGATGGTGTTTATTAAGATTAGCTGTATGGAGTTTGGCGGTAGGATTAAGTTGTTTTAAACGGCTGGTTAAAATTTCCAAATTATCAACTAAATCAATTTTGGTTAAAACTAGATGATGTGCCAAAGCAATTTGTTTTACCGACTCATCATATTCTTCTATCTGTTCAATAGCATATACAGCATCAACGGTAGTTACTATAGTGTCTAAGCGATAATGTTTAGCAACAAACGAGTCATCTATTAAAGTCCGTAAAATTGGAGCTGGATCCGCCAGTCCAGTTGTTTCTACAACAATTTGTTCAAATTCAACTATTTTTTTATGGAATAAATCTTCTAGAGTATTCAACAAGTCGGTACGCACTGTACAACATACACAGCCACCTTCCAATATCATCATATCTTCAGTGGTAGTTTCAATCAATAAATGATCAACACTAATGTCCCCAAATTCATTGACAATAATAATTGTACGTTGCATTTGTTGCAACAATTGATTAAGTAAAGTAGTTTTACCACTACCAAGAAAACCGGTAACAATATGAATTGGAATTAGGTTTTGAGAATTTTCTGGTGCTAACATCCTGCTAAAAAAACTCTTCTTCAGAAGGATAAGTATGTGAATCCCAAGTATTTAAAATACCATAAAACATATCACTCGGTACTTGTGGATATTCATCATAATGATAAAGTAAACATTTTTTCTGAATATCATAATCAAGTTTACCAATTAAATCAGTAACATGAGGATGAACTCCAGAAGGAAATGGAGAAGTTTCACAATCCATATAAATCCGATGAGCTCGTCTATAATGTGATTCTAGTTGAGTTGGCATGATTGACTGGATGTCAGTTGGCATTAAAACATTGTAACCACTGGAATGTTGCAAACTTAAACCATAGCTAGGCATTTCCTCACAACTGGAGATAACATGCATCGCAAAAATAGGAGTTAATTTCCAATGACCTTCACCATCTTGAAAAGTATGTGATTTAGTATGGCCATTTTCTTGTTTGCCTAGAATATTAACATTAAAGTAGGTATCTAAAGTAACATCAGGCACGCCTTGTAAAGTATCTAATCCTGGTCCTAATGCTCTTTTTAATGGTTTAAGAACTTTTTGATGGATAAATAGATCAAGTTTAGTATTACTTGGAGGAACTGGCCACCAATCTTGTTCTAAAAATAACTTATCAGCAATAAATTGATTTTTAAGCCATTTTTGTTTTGCCAAAGTATAAAAAGGATTAAAAAATGTGGTAAGAGCTAGATATTCCATACCACCAATGTGATCATTGTGAGGATGAGAAATATAAACTCCATCGATATCAGATGAAGTTAAATTCATTTTTTTTAATGCGTGTCGAACATCACCACCAGCATCAACTAATAAACGATATGGTTTTTTCATTCTTTTACCGGGCATATCAAATTCAATTAAAAAATTAGATTGCCATCGCGGGGTATAAAAACGTTGGGTTAATTTTTTCAGTTTATTGTTAATAACTTCTTCTGAAATATTTTTAAATTCTTCACTGGAGGCTATTTGTAAAAATAATTCTTTAGCTTGTTCTACACGAATCCCATCGGCATATTCTCCGGTGGCAAAGGCTGAATTAACACCTATTGCTGTTACTTTCATCTTGTCCTCCGCATTCTAAATCTTCTTATAATTATATTTAATGATTTGACCATATTTATAATGCCTTAAAATTAATTATTCATCTTCTGCCAGCAATGGAAATTCTGTAATAAAGGTAGTTCCTCTGCCTAGCTCACTTTTACACCATACATTACCTTTCATAACTTCAACTAATTTTTTTACAATAAATAATCCAAGACCAGTTGAATGTTCATCACCAGTAGGACGTGGCGTTAATCTAGCGAATTTACCAAATAGTTGAGTTAAATCCTTTTCACTAAGACCAGGCCCTTCATCCCTTATTTCACAACGTACTGTACTATCAGTTTTAGATAAAGTAAAATATACACTTTTACCATGTGGAGAATATTTAATTGCGTTAGAAACTAAATTGTCCAACACTTGAAAAATTGCATTTTCATCAGCAAGAATTGGATATGATTCTTCCACAAAATTAAATTTTATTTCAATATTTTTATTTTCGGCTGGTTTAATATAATTTTGCACTACTGTTTGAAAAAAAGGCAGTATATCATAACTTGCTAAAGATATATGAGTATTACCAGACTCTATTGCATTAACATCCAATAAATTTTGAATTAACGCAAATAATCTTTGAGCACTATTCTCAATCATAGCAGCAAATTCAACAATTTTCTCTTGGGGAAAATCATTAATTGCCATCCGCATAAGATTAGCTAGAGATTGAATTGCTGAAAGTGGATTTTTTAAATCATGTGCAGCAATACCTAAAAATTCATTTTTTTCTTGATTAAGTGCGACTAATTCTTGGTTTAAAATGATTAAAGTTTCATTTTTAGTTTTAAGTTGTAGAGTGCGTTCGGTTACTTTATTTTCTAAGGATTGGCGATATAACTCAATTGTCATAATATCTGAGTAAGCTCGTAAACTAGATGTAATAACAGTAAATAATTTTTGATCCGTCAGCTCAGTCTTATTTTTATAATCATTAATATCATATTTTAGTATAACTTGCTTTTCTGGAGCATAACCAGGCTGGCCAGTTCTTAAAATGATACGAGCAAATTTATTATGTTCTCTAATATATTCTATCAGTTTCAATCCTGCATCATTAGTTTCCATAACGACATCTAAAAAAATAACTGCTATATCATTATGTTGGGTAATTAATTTTCTAGCATCACTCGCAGAATAGGCACTTAAAAATTCCAAATGTTTATTTTGATAAACATAGTCTTCCAATACAAACTTGGTTAACTGGTGAACATCTTTTTCATCATCAATAATAAAAATTTTCCAGTTTTTATCTTGACAAGAAAAATTATTATCCTGTTGAACTAATACTTCATCGTCATCTGCAAAAATAGCATCGTCATCTGCGAAAATAGCATCGTCTGCAAATATATTTTCTTCTTTATTTGTTTGAGTCATAAACATATATAATTCAATATAAAACAGTTAGAAATAAATTCAATATACTTTAAGTATTAGACTTAAAATTATCTATGTATCAAGTTAATAATGGTTCGGTAGCATTTACAACTGATTGTTATTAAAGTATTTTAATAATTAAACTTCAGTAAATTAATTTTTTAACCTGCATTTATTTTTTAAAAACTGTCATAACTATTGAAGTTAATATAACAATCATATAATGTGTTTTAAACTTATTTATAATGCAAAAAGATTACCATTCTTTGTAATTTAAAATCTAAATCTATATAATATTTTTGGATTCTTTGAATGAAAAGATTGTGCTAGGTTATGATTCATAAATAATAAATCTATGGTAACATAGTTCTAAAAAATTTAGCCAATCTTGATAGTTATGTGTACACTAAATAATTATAAGGAATAATTTCTAAAATGTGACTGATAATATTTTAACATGTAAAATATTTTCAAGTTACCACGTATGTAATATGATGTGTAGTTCCCAGTACTCGTAGCATTATATAATGAAAATTTGACATAAACAAGTACTTTTAAATTTAATCATAGATATATTTGAAAGCAAAATTCATTCTGGACATAATAATTATGTGGTTTAAAAATTTAAATATTTTCCGGTTTTTACAAGATGTGACAATATTATCCGAAGGATTACAAGAAAGTCTTACCGAATCAGCTTTTCATTCTTGTGGAAAGATGGATATGGAAAGTATTGGCTGGGTCTCTCCATTAGGACGTGATAGTGAGCATTTAGTATATAGTGCTAATAATTGTTTGGTTTTCAAGATGCGAAAGGAGGAGAAAATTTTACCAGCATCAGTAATTCGTGAATTTGTTAATGATAGAGTGGAAGAAATTGAAACTCAACAAATGCGCAAAGTTAGAAAACGAGAGAAAGATGGTATTCGTGATGAAGTATTGCATGATTTAATCCCCAGAGCATTCACCCGTTCAAACTACATTTACGCTTATATTGATATTAAACATGGGTGGTTATTGGTTGATACTCCTACCCCAAAAAAAGCTGAGGAATTAGTGAGTTTTTTACGTCATACTGTGGGTAGTTTGCCAGTAGTTCCGCCTAAATTAAATAAAAGCATAGCTAATGTGATGACTCAATGGTTGGTTCAATCTAATGATTGTCCAGCAGATTTTGAACTAGGTGATGCTTGTGTATTAGCAAACAACGACGGTGCAGAAGCTAATTGTAAACGGCAAAATTTATTAGCTACAGAAATTAATGCTCATTTAAAAGCTGGTAAATTAGTTAAGCGTTTAGCATTGCAATGGAATGACCGTTTGGGGTTAATAATTGATGACGAATTAATAATTAGACGGTTACAAATTTTAGATTTAATTCAAACTCAAGTTAATGAAATTAATGCTGAAAGTTTTACTCAACAGTTTCAAGCAGATTTTACTATTATGAATGCAGAAATATCAGCGTTAATAAAAAGATTGTTCGCAGTATTTGGAGGAGAAGATGAGGAATTTTATAAAAAAATGTTGTAATCTAATATGTTATACAAACTTCCTGGGTAGTCCTAAACAAAGTAGTGTTAAATCTGCTTTTGAAACCTAGCAGGTTTTTTAAGTAATCACTACATTACCTCTATTTTGCTAGATAACTTCTAATTAAATATCCTACCAAATATGACTACTAAAATAACTAAATTAAAACTTGATAACGTAGGCGGTTTCAAAAATTTCGAGCTAGAATTACATGATAAATTGACGGTTTTGATTGGGAATAATGGCAGTGGGAAGACTACTATATTATCTAGTATTGCTTTTTTATTTGATGTAACTGTAGGTTTTTCCTTAGAGCAAAAAACTGACATTGATTTTTAGCTAATAAACAAAGACCGTATTAAATATTAATCAACTTTCTGCTGGTGAAAAAATGTTGTTATTATTAGTTGCTGATTTAGCTAGACGGTTAATAGTTGCTAATCCAGAAAATGATAAGCCTTTACATGGTGATGGAGTTATTTTAATTGACGAAATTGATTTACATTTGCATCCTAGTTGGCAAAGAAAAATTGTTCCTAACTTAATGAAAATATTTAAAAATTGTCAGTTTATTATTTCTACGCATTCTCCTCAGATTATTAGCCATATACAACCTGAAAGTGTATTTATTCTTAAAGATAACAATATTTTTCATCCAGAAGAATCCTATGGTAAGAATACAGATCGTATTTTAGAAGATATAATGGGTACAGATGCACGACCTCAAGAAATAAAACAAGATTTACATAAATTATTTGTTTTAATTCAAGATAAAAAGTTACAAGACGCTGAAAATTTAATGGTTGATTTACAATCTAGAATTGGAATGGATTCAGAATTAGCAAAGGCAAAAGTTCTTAGTAAACGTATGGAAATTATTGGTAAATGAAATATATACAAAAAAATGAAGAGCCAATAGAATTCACTGAATGGAAACAAAAAGGGTTTACTAAGTTTAAAAGTTTAAAAGGTAGATTAAAACGTGAAGTTAAAACAGCTTTAATGATAGAACAAGGATATATGTTACTGTGAACGAGAATTGATTATAGAAGATAGCCATATTAAACATTTACTTCCAAAAGACAAGGATAAATATCCTGAAAAAGCCTTTGATTTTTCTAATTTGCTTTGTTCATGTCAAAAAAACCTCGAAAAAGGAGAACCTCTTCATTGTGGAAATTCAAAAAATAATGATGTAATTCCAATTTCTCCATTGGATAAAGACTGTGAAAAATATTTTAAATATACTTTTGATGGTCATATTAAACCAGTTGACGAAACAGCAAAAACAACAATTAAATTTCTTTTTGAATCATATCTAAACTAATATTTACTAATAAGCAATGAAAGAATTCAGCCGCACCCAACGAGTTGGTGAACAAATCCAACGAGAATTAGCTTCCATTATCCATAAAGAAGTTAACACTAAAACCTTTGGTATGATTACAGTTTCTGGAGTAGATGTATCGCCAGATTTCAAACAAGCTAAGATTTATGTAACAATCCTTGCTGGTGATGAAAAAACTACTGTTAAACATCTAAATCAAGAGATGAGAGGTCGATTACGCCATCATTTGTCCCAGCGTTTAACAACCCGAACTACTCCTCAATTATATTTTGTGCATGATAGTTCAGTTGAATATGGTACTCGTTTATCAGCGTTGATAGATTCGGTTAAACCTGAAGAAGAAATAACTACGCAAACTGATACTAAATCACTATAGGAATATTAGCCCTATAATTACTTAAATAAAACTTGAAGCGAAAGCTCTAGGTAAACATCAATCATTAATGGTTAAAAGAAATATAAATGGAATTCTACTGCTTAACAAACCAGTAGGAATAAGTTCCAATGCAGCTTTACAACGGATAAAACGATTATATCAAGCTAAAAAAGCCGGTCATACTGGTAGCTTGGATCAACTTGCCAGTGGTCTACTGCCCATATGTTTAGGTGAAGCTACAAAGCTATCTAATTTTTTATTGATGGCTGACAAGTATTATGAAACTACTATAACTCTTGGTTTTACTACATTAACTGGAGATAGTGAAGGTGAGATTTTACAAACTCGTCCCACTGATAATATTACTCGTGAACAGATTGATACAGTAATTCAATCATTTATTGGTTCTAGTGACCAAATTCCACCTATGTATTCGGCTCTTAAACATCAGGGTCAACCTTTATACAAATTAGCCCGACAAGGAAAAACTATAGAACGTAAGGCTCGTTCCATTACTATTTTTAATATAGAAATCCAAAGTTTTGTTGATAACTATCTTGCTATAAAAGTGCATTGTTCTAAAGGTACTTATATTCGTACTTTAGCGGAGGATATTGGTGAAGCATTGGGTTGTGGAGCTTTTGTCAGTCGTTTGCACCGGATTGGAGTAGGGAATTATTGGAATATGTTCGATTTTGCTACTTTGGAGCTGGAATCTGATTTGGCAGTTTTAGATAAGCTATTAATTCCTATGCAAACAGCAATCTCTCATTGGCCTAAAGTTAACCTATCAACAGAATTAACTTACTATATTCAACGAGGACAAGCAATTCAAATTTCTCAAGCTCCAACTGCTGGTTGGGTGCAACTATTTAACGATGAATTGTTTTTAGGAATTGGCCAAATATTAGAAGATGGTAGGATTGCTCCGAAACGGCTAATTAATTTTTGATGTATGAGATTGATATAATTCGTAAATTCATTCTATATTATATAATTCTTTAGCCAGAGTCCTAATTCCAGCAACAATATATTGTGAAACTGATAAAAAATGGCGAGTTTCAATAATGATAATTTTTGCTTTACTAGCTGCAATAGCTGGATTTTCCAACATTTGTCGTCTTACTAAAGCAAATTTATCTTTATGAGCATGGGAGATAATAAAGTCTGGTTGCCAAGCTAAAATATATTCACTATTAATTTTTGTATGCTGTTTAATTCCTTGTTTTGCAACAATATTGACTGCTCCAACTAATTTAGCCATATCATCAAAAGTAGTGTTACTTCCAGCAGTATAATTGCCTAAGCTATATGACATAATAGTTGGAGGTTTTACATTTGGGATGTTAGCTTGAATATTTTTAATTTCTGCTTCCATTTGGGTGATAATAGCATTGGCTTTTTTAGCTTCTCCAATGGCAAAACCTACTGTTTTTATATTTTTTTAATATCAGCAATACTACTAAAATTGGTAAATCTAAATACAGATGTATCTGTTTTCTGTAATAATTCAACCATTTCAGCCTGACTATAACTAGCAACAAAAACTAAATCTGGTTTAAATCCTAAAATATATTCAGTATTGTTAGTTGTTTTAGCAAGAATTTGCTTAGATTCGATAACGACATTGCTATAATTACTATCAGTAGCCATAGTACTAATTGCAGCAATACGTTTTGGCGGACATATGGCTAATAAGATTTCATCTGTAGCTAAAGTTAATGAAACTATGCGCTGGGGCTGAGTTGAAATAACTACAATATTACCATTATTATCATATAATTGCCGTGGAAATTTATCAGACAGTTCAAACGTAGTAACTGTATTTAACATTAAAATTAATAGTAACATGGGATTTAACTTTCATCTGTGGTAGAATAAATAATGTCACTATAAAATATTATGAAATTCAATCCTTTAGACTTATTTAACCTCAGTTCCGTTGGATTGAATTCCAAAATATTAGCTCATTATGGACTATATAATATAACCACGTTCCTCATGGAGAGCAATATCCAACCCTTCGGCTTCCTGTTCTTCAGTAACCCGTAAACCGATAGTTAAGTCGATTAATTTCAAAATTATGAAGCTTACGACTACTGTAAAACCAATAGTTACAGCAACACCAATAATTTGGGCTATAACTTGATCAGCCATGGTAATATTTCCATCACCGAAACCAACACCACCTAAAGCAGTAGCAGCAAATACACCAGTCAAAATAGCACCGATAATACCACCTACTGCGTGGACTCCAAATACATCTAAAGAATCATCATAGTTAAAAATATATTTGATTTTGGTTGCAGACAAGAAACAACCTACCCCGGTTATAGCACCAATTGCCATCGCACCCATTGGGCCAACTGAACCAGAAGCTGGAGTGATAGCAACTAAACCAGCGACTGCTCCGGAAGCAATGCCTAACATACTAGGTTTGCCATGAGACAGCCATTCGCTGAACATCCAAGCTAAGGCTGCAGTTGCAGTAGCAATTTGGGTAACAGCCATTGCCATACCAGCAGTACCATCAGCAGCTAGTTCACTTCCCGCATTAAAACCAAACCAGCCAACCCATAACATGGAAGCTCCTATCATCGTCAAGGTCAAATTGTGTGGTGGCATAGCAACCTTTGGATAACCTTGCCGTTTGCCTAACATAATAGCAGCTACTAAACCAGCCATACCAGCATTAATATGTACCACTGTACCGCCAGCAAAGTCTAAGATTCCATATTCGCTAAGCCAACCACCACCCCATACCCAATGACAAATTGGAGCATAGACAAAAGTTGCCCATAATGTCATAAATATCAACATGGCCGAAAACTTCATCCGTTCAGCAAATGCACCTACTATCAAAGCTGGGGTGATGATCACAAAAGTCATTTGGAAGGTCATAAACACGGTTTCAGGAATTGTGCCACTCAGAGAATTAACCCCTACTCCGGCTAAAAACGCCTTATCCAGTCCACCGATAAAAGCATTCATAGAGCCGCCATCAGTAAAAGCTAGGCTATAGATGTACAATACCCAAAGGATTGTCATTAAAGAAGTAATAGCAAAACATTGCATTAATACTGATAATACATTTTTACTGCGTACCATGCCGGCATAAAATAAAGATAAACCCGGGATGGTCATAAACAATACTAATGCTGTTGCTGTCAACATCCATGCGGTATCTCCAGAATTTAGAGAATCTTCCGCAAAAGTTATTGAAGGCAATATTGCTAACAACCAAAAAGTTATATTTCGTATCATGTTAGCTATTTCCTCCTATAAAGCTTCTTTGCCAGTTTCACCAGTGCGAATCCGAATAGTTTGTTCTAATTCATAGACAAATATTTTACCATCACCAATTTTATTGGTATTAGCAGATTTAGTAATAGCATCAATAACTTGCTCAACTTGTTCCGAGGTAACAGCAGCTTCAATTTTTACTTTTGGTAGGAAATCAACCACATATTCAGCCCCACGATATAATTCAGTATGGCCTTTTTGACGACCAAAACCTTTAATTTCAGTTACAGTAATACCCTGAACTCCAATTTCGGACAAAGCTTCACGTACATCATCAAGTTTAAAAGGTTTAATAATGGCTGTTACCATTTTCATACACAATTCTCCTAAAAGGGTTTAACTTATTTTAAGTAATAGATTCAAAAATACTAACACATTTTATAGATGCTTTCAATTAATTTAAATTATGGTGTTGATTAATTGTTTAAATATTCCACAAACTACTAATTGCAGCAATTCCTTGAGTTCCATGTGCTACAGCCATTTCTATATTTGACATTTCCATGCCTCCCAATGCAAAAACCGGACAGTTAGCTTCTTCAGTTAACTGAAACAATTGTTGCCAGCCTAACGGTACCGAATCTGGATGAGATGTAGTGATATGTACCGGACTTACAACTATAAAGTCGGTTTGGATGAGATTAGCTTGCTTAATTTCAGCTACTGAGTGACAGGAAGCTGCTACCAATAAATTATTTGGTATTTCCGAGTTTATAAATAAACGCTCACTGTTTAAATGTACTCCGTCTGCTCCTACTGACACAGCAACTTCTGGACTGGAATTTACTAATAATTTTGCCCGGTAACGATTACATAGAGTTAAAGCTCGTTCAGCCCAATGACAATAAGCAAGTTCCGTCAGTTTCTTCGCTCGTAACTGGATTAATGCAATGCCAGCATCTAAACAGCTTTCCAATTGATAGAAAAATTTCTCATCTTGTGGTTCTGGAGTGATTAAATATAATTTTGGCAATTGGATAGCTGAAATTATAGGAAGATTAGGAATTGGAAATTTCTTACTTGCTAAATCATTTGGTGAACACCATTCCATAACCTGCCCTTCACGCCCCCAAGGCTGTCCATACCATTGTTCTATTTGCCAGACATCTAACAATAATTCTTTATTTGGATAGGCGTATGAAATGCGAATTAACGGTCGTGCTTGTGTAAGCATGATAGCAACTTCTTCTTGCAATTCTCGGTTTAATGCTGCTAAAACTGTTTCTCCTGATTCAACTTTACCGCCCGGAAATTCCCATAAACCACCTTGATGAACATATTTTGGACGACAGGTTATTAAAACTTTATTTTTAGAATTATAAATAACACCAATAACAATGTGTAATGAAGGCATATTTTATAATTTATTATATTCTGCGAAAATTTCTTTCGGTGTACCTTCGGCTTTACTAACACCTTCTTCTATCCATATCACACGATTGCACAATTGTTCAATTATTGCAGCTTGATGGGAGACAAATACAATAGTTTTGTTAGAACGAATTTTTTCCTGCATTACTTTAGTAGATTTTTGCCGAAATCGTTCATCTCCAACTCCCAAGACTTCGTCTACTAGTAAAATATCCGGATCAACTTGAAAAGCTACTGAAAAACCTAAGCGGGCTTTCATTCCGGAAGAATAAGTTGCAATCGGTTCATCAAAAAAATCACCTAATTCCGAAAACTCCAAAATAGCATCTATTTTAGCTTTTATTTCTTTCTTTCGCAATCCCATCAACATGCCGCTTAATATGGCATTTTCCCGACCACTTAAATGAGCTATAAAACCTAATTGCAAACATAATAGAGAAGCACTATAACCGTTGTTTACAAAAGTTCCTGTATCAGGTTTAATAATCCCTGCCATCATGCGCAATAGAGTGCTTTTACCAACTCCATTACGGCCAATAATGCCTAGAGTTTCCCCGTGATATAGATCAAATGAAACATCTTTGATCGCCCAAAAAGGCTCACTAAATATTCTCCGTTTATAAGATATACCTACGTTACGCAGTGATAATACTGGTTGTTCTTGTTTCATACTATTATTTTTGGATAAATATATTCAAATCGAGCTATCAATTTTGCTCCTAACCAGATGCAAATAAGTGAAATTACAGAAATAATCAATAGTGCAGAACTATTAGGCCATACATTGTGCATTAAAATATCACGATAAGATTCAATAATGGTAACAATCGGATTTAAATGATAAAAACCTTGATAAGCTTCTGGAACTATATCGGAACTTATCATTACTCCAGACATAAAAAAGAGGGCTAATAAAATATTTTCTACTACAAAGCGTAAATCTGGTACAAAAGGGATTATAGCAGCCAAAAAAAATGTAAATGCCAACACAAATAGCATTTGCACGATTAAAACTAGTGGTAAGGCGAAATAAGCTATACCAATACTATATCCATATAACCATAAAAATATAAGTAATAAAGATAATATAAATAAAAATTTAACTGTATCAGTGAGAACTAAAATAATCGGAAAAACTACCTTAGGCAAATGAACTTGTTGCATAAGTGCAGTTGCTCCTTTAATTGTTTCTGCTCCATGAGATACGCATGATTTAAGCCATTGCCAAGAAGTTAATCCGATTAATAAAAATGGTACATAATCATCAGTACGATGGCCTAATAATATTCCAAAAAATACATAAAATACACTCATATACATAACAGGTTCAAAAATCCACCAGAGGAAACCTAAATAAGTACGTTCAGTTTCTGCTTTTAGATCAGCATAAGTTTTATATAAAATGAGTTCTGTATATTTAAATAAAAGGTTCATTGTTCAAAGTTGTTTTGGTGAATTCTATTTTCAAAGTAACCATATTTTTATCCATTTTTAATTTTTTGGATTATCATAAAGTTATAATTCTGTCTAGGATTAATTTGATTATTATAACACGGATGATAATTGCTCATTCCTACTCAATTTTTCTCTAGTTCTCATGCACCAGCGTCAATTCTTATTAAGTTAAGAAAATTGGTTAGGGTAACCACAAGGGATTACCCCTACAAATCAATATTTTATATTCATTTATTGGAATGATGATTATCAAGCTAAGCTTGTGTTTGGTAATTCATCTTTAATGCGGTCACTCTGCTATATCATGATACGAATAAAATTTAATATATGTGGAATATTAATTGTATTTTACAGTTTTCTATAACTAATGTTTTAAAAATGGTTTATTTTTTGCTTAATACTTAAGAAAAACCTTGGTAGTCATAGAAAATAATTAAATTTACCAGTTTTTAATTTATCTAACTGCATATGAGACATAGGAGAAACAAAATGACCGCATTCCCCATAAGCGTTGCAAAATACATTAGTTCTATCAGAGAAGCGAATATAGTAGTTTGTTTACATATTGACGAATATGATAATCTAATTAGTTGGAAAGGAGACCTCATTTGTTTAGGAATATCGGATTTGACAATTAAACAACCTATTATTGAGCAATTGGGGTTTTTAGAAGGTATGTTACCAACTACTGATACTATTGTATTACGCTTTGTAAGTTTCGCTGAAGGGTATTATACTCATGTACATATTATATCTTGTGATAATAGCACTTATGTATTATTATTTGATGCAACTTCTGAATATAAACAGCAACAAAAAATGCAACAACAGATTAACGACCTTAAATTGTTGACTGTTTATAAAAATCAACTGTTACAAGCTTTAGAAGAAAATACTACAGCTATTAAGCAAATTGATAAATTTAAAAATCAGTTTATAATTAAAAAACTACAGTCTTTAGCGACTGTATGTAAGAAAAAATTTTATTAAAATTTTCTTAAAAGAATTTTAAGGAGAAGAATTTGTGGCAATACTACAGAAAAAAATTTGTATGATTGGTGATTTCTCGGTTGGTAAAACCAGTTTAGTTGCTAGATTCGTACGTCAAACTTTTTCTGACAAATATCTAACTACAGTAGGAGTTAAGATAGATACAAAATTATTAACATTACCAGATGGCAATCAAATAAAATTTATTTTATGGGATATTGCTGGTAGCGAATCTTTGACAACAGCAACTACATCTTATTTGCGTGGTTCAGCCGGATTTTTGCTAGTAGTCGATGGAACTCGTCGTCCAACGTGGGATAGTGCTTTAAATTTACGACAAACAGTTTTAAAACAAATTGGTGATAAACCTTTTGTCATATTATTAAATAAAGCTGATTTAAAAGAACAATGGGAAATTACTGAGGAATTAATGGAAGAAAAAACTAAACAAGGCTGGAAACTATTACTTACTAGTGCTAAAAACGGTATGAATGTAGAACAAGCATTTTTGGAATTAGCATTACTTATGACTAAATAAATATTAAGTTTTAAAATAATATATGTAGGGGGATAAAATTTTAACCCCTTACTCTAAAAATAATTATGGAGATAAAATAAATGACTAACATTCCTGCAAGTGTCATTGAATATGTTCAATCAATGTGGATGGCAGAAATGATTTTGACTTATCTACATATTGATGCAGAAGGTCGCTTAATTGATTGGGGCGGATATCCACAACGTTATGGCTTAACCACATTAACCAAAGATAAATTAGTTGTTGACCAAGTAGATTTTCTGAACGGTTTTTTGGATATAACTCATACTGAGGTATTACAATATCTAAATATAGGAGGTAATCGTTGTATTCACGTACATATTGTACCTTTAGAAGATGGTATTTATGTATTATTGCTTGATGTAACTGCTGAACATGATAGACAGCAAAAAATGCAGCAGCAAGTGAATGAATTAAGTATTTTAACTTATAGACAAAGCCAATTATTGCAAGAATTAGAAACTACTAGAATAAAACTATCTGCAGAAAAACAACAACTTGAACAAACTAGTAAGTTAAAAAATGATTTTATAGCTACATTATCACATGAACTGCGTACCCCATTGACCTCAATTATGGGTTATACTAAATTATTAGATGATGCTAAACAAGCCGATGTATATGAATCTAATTATTTAGATAGCGTCAAAAAAAATGCTAATCATTTATTATCTTTAATTGATAATATCCTCGACCAGACAAAATTAGAAATTGGTCAAATAGAAATACATCCTAACAATTGTAACGTTAAACAACTGCTGGTTGATTTAAAATCTCTATTTTTACCAATCGCTCAAGAAAAAAATTTGATGTTTAGTGTTGAAGTTCCTGATAATTTACCAACACAACTAATTATTGATGAATTGAGATTCCGCCAAGTTTTAATAAATTTAATAACTAATGGCATAAAATTTACTGATAAAGGTTTTGTAGAAGTAAAAATAACTTGGCAAAATAATCGTTTAGAATTTATTGTTACAGATAGTGGCCCAGGTATTTCTCCAGAATCACAGCCGAAAATTTTTACTGCTTTTCATCGTGAAAGTACGGCTAATGCTTTACCTGGTGTTGGTTTAGGATTGGCAATCAGTTATCATTTAGTGGAACTAATGGGAGGACAACTTTCTGTTGAATCATCACCACAATTTGGTTCCAATTTTACTGGATTTATATCTGCTAATTCGGTACAATTTTCAGTCTCAGATAATACCGAGATAAGTAATAGTAATATTAAAATATTACTGGTTGATGATAGTGTTGATCTGCGGAGTTTAATAGAATTATATTTAGAAAATGATGGTTATGCAGTGATAACCGCAAATGATGGAGATGAAGCAGTTAAATTAGCACTACAAACTAAACCAGATATAATTTTGATGGACATGCAAATGCCAGTACTTGATGGTTATGGGGCAGTACAAAAATTAAGAGCTAAAAAATTTACTAAGCCTATTATTGCTTTATCTGGTTCTAATATTGAATGTGATCGTAATTATGCACTTGAAATAGGTTGTAATCAATATCTTACCAAACCAATCGATCCAGAAAAACTATTAAAAGTGATTTCTCAAGTTATTTTAAGTAGTATATAACTGATGTTACTTCCCCTAATCATTCCCAAGGAAGGGCAGTTAGAATTTGCGTAACATCAATTTATAATAACAACAGTACCTAAAAATATTAACATAACTTGAATTTTAAGAAAATTTCTTAGTCATTTCTTTGAGCTTTTGTTAACATCCTGTTAATATATCTAAAAATCTCCTCGAATCTATAAGCTAATTAAAAAGGGCATTATGAGACCACGTAGCAAAATTTTGATTGTTGATGATGAACAAAGTCAGCGCATAAAGCTAGAGTCCATGTTAAAACAAGAAAATTATGATATAACATTGTTGGCAGATGGTAGAAAAATATTTGCAGAGTTAGCTAGAACAATGCCAGACTTAATTATTCTAGATTTAATGATGCCAGGAATAGATGGTTTTGAAATCTGCCATAGAATTAAAACTAATGCTCAATTTCAAAATATCCCCATAATTTTAGTTACTATTTTAGATACCAAAAAAGCCTTAACTCAAGGAATTGATGCTGGTGCAGATGATTTTTTACAAAAACCAGTGACCTCATTGGAATTACGGGCCAGAGTACGTTCCATGTTACGCATTAAAAAACAATATGATGAGTTGCAAGCCACATTACAAATGCGTGAAGAATTATCTAATATGATTGTGCATGATATGTCTAGTCCAATTATTTCTGTACTTCTACATGCAACGTTAATGGAAGAAAAGATTAAAGATGTAGAATTAAAAAAACATTTAGAAATGATTCGTTTATCAGCAGAACGACTTGATTCTTTTGTCAATGATATGTTGATGTTAGCAAAAATGGAGGAGAGCAAATTACGTTTAAACCCCACCATAGTTGATGTTAATCAGATAATTTCAGAAGCAAAAAAACACTTTAATATTATTGCCCACTCAAAAGGTATTGAACTTAAACTAGTATTACCTAATCCATCATTCTCAATGCAATTAGATCGTAATTTATTTTGGCGAGTGATTGGTAATTTATTAGCTAATGCTTTGCAATATTCACCAAGTGGTAGTGCAGTTACATTAAGTTTAAGCACTAAATACACTGACAATAAACCCCATTTATGTATGCAGGTTATGGATCAAGGTAGTGGTATTCCAGAAGAATATAAAAACCGAATCTTTGAAAAATTTGAAGTTGTGGATTTAAAAAAACAAGGTATTGTACAGGTAGGGTTGGGTTTAACTTTTTGTAAAATGGCTGTTGATGCTCATGGTGGCACAATTTCAGTTCGGCCTAATCAGCCCCAAGGTTCTATTTTTGTAGTGGAGATTTAAGGCGTACATATAATATCAAATGTATCAAGTTGGCTGGGGGACCAGGATTCGAACCTGGGTTGATGGAGTCAGAGTCCATAGTCCTACCACTAAACGATCCCCCATAGTTTCGGGAATTTCATGATTCCCGAATAAGCAATTAACGTTTTGAATATTGTGGCCGTTTACGAGCTTTATGTAAACCAACTTTCTTACGTTCAACTTTACGAGCATCACGAGTAACAAATCCAGCTTTGCGTAATGAAGCCCGGAAGCTTTCATCATATACCATCAAAGCTCTAGTTAATCCGTGGCGAATTGCACCGGCTTGGCCAGTATTACCACCACCACGCACTGTCACAAAAATATCAAAAGTATCTTCCCTATCTACCACTTTCAAAGGTTGACGTACTACCATTCTAGCAGTTTCACGCCCAAAATATTCGTCAAGTGGACGGGAATTAACCGTAATTTTACCTTCTCCGGAACGAAGAAATACTCGGGCTGTAGAACTTTTACGTCGCCCAGTGCCATAATATTGTTCTGTCATAAAATTAGATATCTAAAGTCAATGGAATAGGTTGTTGAGCTGAATGCTCATGTTCTGGACCAGCATAAACTTTTAATTTACGAAACATATCTCGTCCAAGCGGCCCCCTTGGTAACATACGTTTAACAGCTAACTGAATAATTTTTTCTGGTGTTTTGGCTTGTAATTTATCGAAACTAATTGATTTAATACCACCCGGATAACCGGTATGATGATAATACATTTTATCGGTTTGTTTGCGTCCAGTAACTCGTATTTTTTCAGCATTGATTATAACGATATAATCACCAGTATCGATATGTGGTGTATATTCTGGTTTATGTTTACCTCGCAAACGCTTGGCAACTTCACTAGCAAGCCTTCCTAAAACTAAATTATTAGCATCAACAACAAACCAACCATGCGTAATATTTTTAGGTTTGGCAACAAAAGTTTTCATTTACGACTGTTCCTAATTTGTTGGACAAAGTTGTCCATTTCATTTTCAAGTCATCGTGATTTCTTAAACAAATTATACTGGTAAATCCTGTCTAACTGATAATTTGTTTCAATTAGAAATCTATTTAAGATTTAGCATTAGTCCTGCATAGTCGTATAGTTACGCTTCGCTAATTTGGACTAATAATAATTTGTTTTTTTACAGGATAACCAACAGAATATAATATAAATTAATCAACTAATTGTCAAGCTATATTTAGCATACAGACAATGTTACCGTATTAAAACTTGTATAGAAGCAAAAAGTTATGGATACTAAGAAATATCAAAAATAAGATATATAAAAACATAAACTGATATCAAACAGTGACAAAATACTTATTTTTTTATATTACAATGGTTCGGACAGTTTTTATAACTATTTGTTATTAAAGTATTTTTTATTTTCACGATAAAACTATAAAATGCTTCAATTTCAATGAATTAATTTTTAACTTGGGTCTATTTTTTAAAAACTGTCCGAATTATTGATATTATATAATATTTCATGAAAGTTACATATAGCGTTAGTATTGTAATTGTTTTAGGTTTATAATATAGAGAATCCTTAAATTCAGGAGATTTTTACAAACTTTAGATAATAAACCTTGGATTCAAATTATGAAAAATCTACAATTTAAAATTCTAACCTAAATTAAGACAAACCATGCTAAGAAATATAAAAATAACTAATAAATTAGCTTTTATGTTAGCTATTCCAATGCTAGGACTAATTTACTTCACTACAACTATCACTTTGGAAAAGTTAAATATAGTTAGACAAATGAATCAGTTACAAGATTTCTTTGAAATTACTGTTAAGTCAAGTGCGTTAATCCATGAATTACAGAAAGAAAGAGGTATCTCTGCTGGTATGATTAGTAGTAATGGTATTAAACAATTTCCCGAACTTCAAAAACAAAGATTTAAAACTGATAAGGCTAAACAAGAATTGAGTGAGTTTTTAGTGAAGTTTGGTACTAATGATATTCGTAATAAGTTTAAAATAGTTTTGGATGAGTTAAATATAATTGCTAATAAAAGACATTCTATTGATAATTTTAATATTTCAGTACACCAACAAATACATATTTATAACGAACTTATTGCTATGATTTTGACTGACATTAATCATATAGCAAAAACACTTTCTAGTAATGAATTTGCTAATAAAATAATGCCTTATGTTTATTTATTACGACTCAAGGAAAAGGCTGGTATAGAGAGAGCTACTATATATGCGACTTTAATCCAAGGTGACTTTAATTCTAATCTATTTCGAGATATAATTGCTTTAATTGAAGCCCAGAATATCTATAGCGAAAATTTTTTATTTCTAGCAACTGATAGTCAAAAACAATTCTATACAGATATTATACAAGGAAAATTTATTGATGAAATCAATAATATTAGAGCAACTGTTTTCAAGAAGAATGTCAAAAATAATTATAAACATAGATTTACCGATTTTTTCAAATCAGATAACCAACCTAAATTGCTAGATTATGAAATATTACAATCCGTTGTAGTCATGACAGGACCGAATAGTTGGTGGAAAATGGCAACTGGTAGAATTAATCTATTAAAACAGGTGGAAAATAAAATTTCTTCTGAATTAAGAATGTCTGCTACAAAGCTTAAACAAAATGCTCAAGTTATTTTTATAACCTATCTTATTTTTACTGGTAGCATAATATTATTGACTTTTTTTTATGCTCGAATAGTATTGCGGAAAACTAATCAAGCTTATTCACGGTTTGTGCCTAATGAATTGTTACAATTGTTAAATAAAAAAAATATACTTGATATTCAATTAGGTAACCATGTAGAATTGAATATGACAGTATTGTTCTCAGATATTCGTTCCTTCACTAGTCTATCGGAAAAAATGTCGCCACAAGAAAATTTTAATTTTATCAATGCCTATCTTAGTGAAATTATCCCAATTATTCATACTAATCATGGTATCATTGACAAATACATAGGTGATGCCGTTATGGCTTTGTTTATTAATGCGGATGATGCAGTAAATGCAGCTATTGCTATGATAAAAGCTCAAAAACATCAAGGAATTGAAGCTGGAATAGGGCTTAATACTGGTAAATTAATGTTGGGTATTATTGGTGAAAAAAAACGACTTCAATGTACTGTTATTAGTGATACGGTAAATGTTGCTTCTCGACTTGAAACTGCTACTAAAACTTATCAGATTTCATGTATTATAAGTCAAAATACTTTTGATACTTTGGTGGATGCTTCACTATATAAATATCGATTTATTGACAATATCAAGGTTAAAGGACGGTCTGCATGTCTTAATATTTTTGAGATTTTTAATAGTGAAGAACCAAATATTAAAGATGGTAAATTAGCCAATTTAGAACTATTTGAACAAGCAGTTAATTTATATCAGCAACAAAAATTTGTTGAAACTGAACAATTAATGCGAAAATGCTTACAAACTAATCCCTACGATACAGTTGCGAAATTATATGTACAACGTTGTGAGAAATTTTTAAATACTAAAAATATTGAATTATGGGAAGAGTTAATCAAAAAAACTGACTGGACTACGGAGTTAGCAATTCATAATAAAACTATAGATAATCAACATCGGGAATTATTTGTTAGGATGAAACAGTTAATGTTAGCAATAGCTAAAAGCCAATCAGATAATGAAATAGTAGAAAAAATTAATTTTTTAAAAAGTTATGTCACTGTGCATTTTTCCACTGAAGAACGTTACATGAAGCAAAATAATTATCCGCTCTATACCATCCATAAAAATCAACACGAAAAATTTATAAATAATTTAAAAAGTATTATAAAATATTATGAAAATAATGGTAGCAATTTATACCTAACTTTACGCATTAAAGAAGAATTAATCGAATGGTTTATTATACATATCAATAAACAAGATAGACAATTAGGAGTTTTTCTGAATCATTAATTCTTGCTAAAAAAATTAAAATATTATAGTATTAAATTTTACCTGTATAAACTAAACTTGGAATACACAATGGAAAAACCTATATATATAACTATCGTAGAACAATATGATAAACAATTAGTTAAGTCAGTTAATGAGAAGATACAAGAAGGTTATAAACCCTATGAAAATGTTGTTTTGGCTTTTAGCGAAACTGGTATAATTAAGTCTTATGTACAAGTTATGATGCTAAAGGAAGAATAGAAAATATCAAATTCCTAACTTAAATAGGATTTTTTTAAGCCAGAAGCAAAAATACGAGGTTGTCGAAGTTTAAACTCAAATATTTACTGATGTTACGCAGAAATCTTCTAACCTCTTCCGCTTCTTATTGAAGTTGAGAATCAATTTTCGTAATATCAGTTATTTACGGTTAACACAAGCTAAATCCTAGCCCCCATTTAAAATATGAATTTCCTAAAATATTTAACATCTAAACCTTCTAAACCCACCATAACTGATAAATTACCTACAGCTATCTTATTAGGTAATCAACGCCAAACTATAACTCCAACCATTGTCGATGGTGATATACCGATTTCTTTAGCTGAAGCTGGGGTTCTTTGTCACCTAATTCCTAATAATGACACCATAACTGGAATTCGCCTTAGATTTGGAACTTATTGTCGGATTAATAATTGCCATATAACTATAAAAATAAATAAATTTCATCATAGTTTTAATGCTAATTTTTTAATTGATAATGAATATATAGACATTCCTTTTCCAACTGTACAGAAGTGCATTCCAAATCAGCCGTTAGAAATTGCTATTTATTCCGAAGATGCTAGTGAAAATAATACAGTAGCTATTTTATGCAATCGGTTGTTACCACAATTTGTAAATTCCGTCAGTCCTCAACCTATAATTTTGCCAGCCGTTGCAGAACCTACAGTTAGCATTGTAATTCCAATATTTAATAAAGTTTTATATACTTATAATTGTTTGCTAACAGTGCAAAAGTACGATCCAGAAATTAGCAAAGAAATTATCATTGTCAATAATGCGTCCAGTGATGCAACCATAGACCTATTAGACCAGCTCCAAGGTCCATTCCAAGTTATTAATAATCAAGATAATAAAGGTTTTGTTGAAGCTTGTAGGCAAGGTGCTGCCATAGCTAAAGGTAAATTTGTATTATTTTTGAACAATGATACTCAGGTGCTGCCCGGTTGGTTGGCAAATATGGTTAAAGTTATGGCTGATGAACCAAAAGTTGGGATTACTGGGTCTAAGTTGATCTATCCGAATGGCCGATTGCAAGAAGCTGGCGGAATCATTTTTAGTGATGCAAGTGGTTGGAATTATGGTAGATTACAAGAACCAACCGAACCTAAATATAATAAAAATCGAGAAGTTGATTACTGTTCTGGTGCCAGCTTAATGATTCGGACAGCTTTATGGGAGCAAATCGGTGGATTTGACTTACGCTACGCCCCAGCTTACTACGAAGATACCGATTTATGTTTTGCAACTCGTGCTGCAGGTTATAAAGTTATTTACTGTCATGATTCTGAAGTAATTCACCATGAAGGAATCACTGCTGGCACTGATATTCAAACTGGTTATAAAGCTTATCAAGCTATTAATCGGAAAAAATTTCAAGCTAAATGGTGGGAAGTATTAGCCACCCATCCGTTGCCACCACCCCAATCTTCCCATGAAGAAGCAGCTTTCCGGTTCGCAACCAATCAACCACCTAAATTTCGGATTCCAACTGGTAAAATATTAGCAACTCATTTCTTAGCCCAAGGCTGGGCGGCTAATTTTTGGAGTTATTTAAATCTAAAGCAAGTTGATGCAGAATTAGAGTTTATTCAATCGGTTGGGTTTAATACCGTGATCTTGTTAATTCCTTGGGTTGGCTTTCAGACTAAAGTGGAGCCGATCACGTATTATGAGGAATATTTCACTCTGTTTGAACAATTGTTAGAGCGGATTCAAGATTTTGATTTACAGGTAATATTACGACTTGGTTATAGCCATGACAATGGCCCCGATAATGAACCGGAAGGCTTTTTACGACAGGTAGTGATTGGAGCTGATACTGCGACCATGGAAGCGTGGTGCGATTATTTGGATCGGTTGTGGGCTATAGCCAAAACTTATCCCAATATTTTAGGCGGTTTCATCACTTGGGAAGACTTCTTTTTCATGGATTTAACCCATATTCCGCTCGACCAACGGCTGTTATTTGCGGCTCGTAGCGGTTATCAGAGTTATCTGCAAACCCATTATAGCATTGCTGAAGTTGCTAACCGTTATAAACAGCCATTTGCCAATTATAATGAAGTGCCAATTCCAGAGTTTAAATCCAGTGCGATTCAGCTATTTTGCGAATTTTGGGATGAAATTTTAATCAAGGTGATTTTTAAACAGTCAAAACAACATTTTCCGGCTTTGTCGATGGAAATTAGGACTGATTGTGATCCGCAAGAAGATAGCCTTATTTGTCACGAACAAACCTTTGATTTGACTAGCGATACTAATGTAAGCACAATTTATTATACCCCAGCTTGGGGAGCTTCCAACGATGGTGGCTTAGAATCAGCGGCAACTATTTTGAAGCGGATGCAGTTTATGTTTGAGCATATTCGTTCTAAAACTAACAATATGATATTCATCGATCAGTTTAACTTCATCGATAATACCCCCGGTTTTGAACATAACACTGGTATTACTGCTGAAGAAATGCCAAATTTTTTAACTGGAGTAGCGGATATTTTACGGCATAATACTGTTGGTTATGGCATGTGGACATTACGAGATGTGCGGGCTAATGCGTTGAAAAATGGTATTTTTGCTCGAGATTATCCATGTTGGAAGTTAGAAAATTCCGAAATTGTGTCTGATAGCAATAGTCAAGCGGTATTGTTAAGTTCGGGTGGTAAACTCAGTCAGTTATTAGCTTGGTGCGTGGGAGTGCCTTATGTTAAAGACAAACCTTTCCAATTAGATTTCAGATTGAAAACTGCGGATGGAACTGGCAAATTGAAGCTGGCTGTCCTTCATAAAAATGCTGTAATTCATACCATAACTATTATTCCAGAACCGAATGCTGAATGGCAAGCTATCCATTTAGAAAATATACCTTTTTATCTAGATCATGAATTGCAATTAGAAAATTTGGGTAGTCCAATTTTAGTGGCTGATTTTTACTTATATCAGATATGGCAAGAGAATGGAATCATTGATGCTCAAGGTAAACGAAAGCCATTTTACGATGATTTGGTAGCGTTAAATCAAAAATTGAATGATTGTAAACCAGCTATTCCTGCTAGTTATTTTCAGCAAATTATTCCGAAGAATTTTGATGGGGTATTTCTGGATCATTGGATGGGCAAAAGATGTTTGGGTATTATTTCTAAACCATCTTCGGCTAATTTAAGTTTTGTGGTGAAGGCTTATGTACCAGAGACTTGGCAAGATTACGCTAATCAATTAACTTTAACGCTGGATAATGAGACATATACTAGTCAAGAGATTCATATTGGTTATAATGAGCTGCGATTTGAGTCGTTATCATTAATTAATGACATAGTTTTTTTGCAATTGGAAGCAAAAGTAACTAATTCTCCTAGTGAATATGATCATCATTCGCAGGATGATCGAGATATTAGTATGATGTTGCTTGAATTTGGGTTTGTGGAAGATATAGCATTATCCAATTGAATATAATGTGAATTAAGAGCTGAAAAATTATTTTAAAAAATCATGCAATTATAATTTTAGATGTTTTTAACAGAATAATATCCCAGTTTCTGAAAAAATATGTCCACTGGCTTGGAATTTATATAATTGTCTGTTACCATTATTTGAAGATTTGGACTCCAAAGTTTAACTTAAGTGGCGTTCTGCCAAGAAGCTTTCTGTTCAACATAAGTTCATAAACCACACCATTCAAACTGAGAACAAAATGCACTACATCGGTGGCTTTGCCCTTTCAACCTTTCGGCATAATAAATTACTAGAAATAGCTCAAGTTGCTACTTTAGACCGAGCTAAATATTTATATTTGGTTGATTTAGAACGACCATTAGCAGAAATTGAAGCATCACGTTTGCAAGCTTTATTACCAGACTGCCAACCAGTTTCTGAATTACAACAAGGCCTACTAGTTTTACCACGTACTATCTCACCTTGGTCAAGTAAAGCAACTGATATTAATCATGTTTGTGGTTTGACAGCGGTAAAACGTTTGGAAAGAGGAGTGTGGTGGCCAAATCTTGCTAAGTCTGACATAGATTTGAGCTTAATCCACGACCGAATGACAGAAAGCTTACTAGAGAATATTGCGGAAAAAACATTTACCCAAGCAACTCCTCGCCCACTGAAAACTATTGATTTATTGACTAAAGGTAAGCAGGCTTTAATTCAAGCCAATCAAACTCAAGGATTAGCTTTATCAGCAGATGAAATAGACTATCTATATAATAATTTTAAAGAATTGCAAAGAAATCCGACTGATGTTGAATTAATGATGTTTGCCCAAGCTAATTCTGAACATTGTCGCCATAAAATTTTTAATGCAGATTGGATAATAGACGGTCACAAGCAACCATTATCACTATTTCAGATGATTCGTTATACCCATGCCCAAAATCCGGGCCAAGTGCTTTCTGCTTATCATGATAATTCTGCAGTGATGCGAGGTTTTCAAGGCCAACGTTTTTTACCAAATAATTCTACTTATCAATATATTGCCGAAGAAATAGATATTTTGATGAAAGTGGAAACTCATAACCATCCCACTGCAATTTCACCGTTTCCGGGGGCAGCTACTGGTTCCGGGGGCGAAATTCGAGATGAAGGTGCCACCGGACGTGGGGCTAAACCAAAAGCTGGCTTAACTGGATTTTCAGTATCTAATTTACGAATTCCTGACAGTTTACAACCTTGGGAAACTGAATATGCAACTCCTTCTCGTTTGGCTACCGCTTTACAAATTATGTTGGAAGGGCCAATTGGAGCCAGTGCATTTAATAATGAGTTTGGCCGTCCGGCAATTTGTGGCTATTTTCGTACTTTTGAAATGGAAGTAAACGGACGTAGACGGGGTTATCATAAACCTATTATGTTGGCTGGTGGAATTGGTAATATCAGAGCGGTTGATGTACAGAAAAATACAATTCCTCCTAACAGTGCGATAATTGTGCTGGGGGGGCCGGCGATGTTAATCGGTTTAGGTGGTGGGGCCGCATCATCAATGGTGGCTGGGCATAGCAGTGAAGATTTGGATTTTGCTTCGGTGCAACGTGGCAATCCAGAAATGCAACGGCGGTGTCAAGAGGTGATTGATGCTTGTTGGCGGATGAATTCTAATCCAATTATATCTATCCATGATGTTGGGGCTGGCGGCTTGTCCAATGCTTTACCAGAATTAGTGCATGATAGCGAACGTGGTGGCAACTTTGACTTACAGGCTATCCCATCAGCTGATTCCAGTTTATCGCCATTGGAAATTTGGTGCAATGAAGCCCAAGAACGTTATGTATTAGCTATTGATAAAACAGATTTAGCAACTTTTGCGGCAATATGTGCTAGAGAACGTTGTCCTTATGCAGTAGTTGGAGAAGCCACTGCTGAACAACAGTTAAAACTTAACAATGGTAATACTAGTCCAATTGATATGCCAACTTCGGTATTATTTGGTAAACCACCAAAGATGGTGCGGAAAGTAGCACGACAACCCCAGAATTTTACTCCACTGGATTTAGCCAAAATAAACTTAAAAGATGCGGTCTTACGAGTATTACATTTACCTAGTGTAGCTAGTAAAAGCTTCTTAATTACTATTGGCGATAGAACGGTTGGTGGCCTAACGGTAAGAGATCAGATGGTTGGGCCTTGGCAAGTGCCAGTAGCTGATTGTGCGGTGACTGCAACTAGTTATGGCAGTATTACTGGTGAAGCAATGGCGATTGGCGAGCGTACTCCATTAGCTTTATTGAATGCTCCTGCTTCTGGACGGATGGCGATTGGAGAAGCCTTGACTAATATTGCGGCTGCACGTATCGAACAGTTGAGTGATATTGTATTATCTGCTAATTGGATGGCTGCCACTGGGCAACCGCATGAAGATTTAGCTTTATTTGAGACCGTGCAAGCGATAGCGATGGAATTATGTCCAGCGATTGGTATCAATATTCCTGTTGGGAAAGATTCCTTATCTATGCACACTCAATGGCAAGATAAAGCAGTTACTTCTCCTATGTCATTAATTATATCGGCATTTGCTCGAGTTGCTGACATACGTGCTAGTTTAACTCCACAGTTACGACCCGGCAATACCGTATTGCTCTTGGTAGATTTAGGAAAAGGTAAAAATCGTTTAGGTGGTTCAGCGTTGGGGCAAGTTTATAATCAATTGGGGGATGTGCCACCAGATGTAGATAATCCGCAAGATTTAGCCGATTTCTTTTTAGCTATCCAAGCTCTGAACCAACAAGGTAAAATATTAGCTTACCATGATCGTTCCGATGGTGGTTTGTTTACAACTCTATGTGAAATGGCATTTGCTGGCCATACTGGTCTGAATATTAATTTGGATAATATGGGAACTAACTCCATTGCTAGTTTATTCAATGAAGAATTAGGAGCAGTGTTACAAATTAAAGCAACTGATTTTGTTGAAGTACAGAATTGGTTTAACCAGCATACTAATTTAACCATTCATATTTTGGGTCAACCGACTGATACTTATACACTGAGTTTTTATCACCGTGAAGCTTTAATTTTAAGATTTAAACGGAGTGATTTACAACAGATTTGGAGTGAAACTAGCTATCAAATGCAAAAATTGCGGGATAATCCAGTTTGTGCTGAACAAGAATATAATTCTACTGCTGAAGCTTTATCAGTTAAATGTAGTTTTACTCTAACAGCACCAAATATAATTGGAACTCTACCTAGAATAGCCATTTTACGGGAACAAGGAGTAAACGGTCAGTTGGAAATGGCAGCCGCTTTTGATCGAGCTGGATTTACTTGTGTTGATGTACATAGTAGTGATATTTTAGCTGGTCGAACTACCCTGCAAGATTTTCAAGCTTTAGTTGCTTGTGGTGGTTTCTCGTATGGTGATGTGTTGGGAGCTGGAGGTGGTTGGGCAAAATCTATCTTGTTTAATAGCCAAGCTTATGACGAATTTTCGGCTTTTTTTCAACGGTCTGATACCATATCTTTGGGAGTTTGCAATGGTTGTCAGATGTTGGCACAATTGCAGGAATTAATTCCGGGAGCAAGTTTTCCTAATTTTACTCGTAATTTATCAGAACAGTTTGAATCTAGGTTAGTAATGGTGAAGATTCTTGAATCTGCTTCGGTATTTTTCCAAGGAATGGCAGACTCTCGTTTGCCAATTGTGGTTGCACATGGTGAAGGCAGAGTTACTGCAACAGTCGCAAATGAGTTAGTAACTTTACAGTATATAAATAATGTTGGGTGTGTTACTGAAAATTATCCAACTAATCCAAATGGTTCCAAGTCAGGAGTAACTGGTTTAACTACCACAGACGGACGAGTTACCATTATGATGCCTCATCCAGAACGATTGTTTTTAAGTAGCCAATATTCTTGGTTGCCAGATAGTTGGGACGATGAAAACGGGCCTTGGATGCAAATGTTTTGGAATGCTAGGAAAGTATTTTAATGTACCTTGCCGAATCAATAGTTTGGATAGTTGTTAAACAGTAAACTCAGGTAAAAAACTAATTTAGCTAAATTTAGTAGTCATAGTAGTGGTATATTTGTAATTGGTTTTATTATGATTTTAAAATATTACCACTACTTTATTTAGGATTGCCAGCAATTATTGATTAATTTCAGATTCTAAAGAAACCACTCCTAAATTAGAATAATCACTATAATTGTTACAATTTTTAACTTCATCACAATCATAGGCTCGTACTGCAACATATAGCTTTTGATAAGGTATGAACATTTTTAAAATTTGCAAATCTATACTAATTTTGTTGTTATAGCCAAAATCATAAGCAGTAATATTTTCCATGGTTACTTCACTTATAGGCAAAGAATATGGAGCTGAGTAGAATTCATAACCTTTAGCCATACATTCGCCATCCCAACTAATATTAACAGTAGATTCAAGCATATTAACTTGTAATTCTGGTGTTATAAGAGTCTCACATGGTTTTTCTATATATTGATAAATAAAGTCCATAAACGATGCTACTCTGGTATAGACTCCATAATAATTAGGCAAAGCACAGCCTTCTCCCCAACTCATAACCCCAATCTGTTGCCATGCACCATTATGCTTAATCAATAAAGGCCCACCACTGTCCCCATTACATCCATCAGTGCCTCCTGCTTTAAAACCAGCACATAACATCGAATCTGCAACATCATCAGTATAAATTTTATTACATACTTCATTAGATACAATTGGTATCGAAGTATATTGTAAAGTGTCGGAAAAGCTATTGAAATTATTAGCACTAGTCTTTCCCCAACCCATAACAGATGACAAATTACCAACCTTGATTGAACTAATATTTGCTATTGGTATAACTTCTTGAGTTGACGGCTCTTTTAAGCGTAATAAAGCAATATCAGCTAATGGATTTTCATCATTATTACGTTGATAATCAGAGTGAGTAATAATCTGTTCTATGTCTATTATTTCAGCAGATTTAGTTTCACTGAGAGTTTGGCGGCCTATAACAACCTGTATATCTTGGGCTATTTCATCTTTAGTACAATGAGCAGCAGTTAATACCCAGTATGGGTCAATTAGCGTACCACCACAATAAATGGAATCTTTTGAAAGTTCATTACCAGTATGAATAAGTGCAACTATCCAAGGAGTTTTAAAATTTACTAAACATGATTCTCCTGGTGTGCAAATAATTCTAGTCGAGGCAGCAATTGCTGATTGGCATATAAATAGACCGATAAATAATATTATTTTCATTTTTGGCTCCTAAAGGTGTCTTTACTAAGATATTAATCAAATATCATATTATTTTTAACCGTATCATCAATTAGTTTTAACATTTTTAATAAATCATACATTTTATCCAAAGGCCACATATTTGGCCCATCACTCAATGCTTGCTCAGGATTAGGATGAGTTTCTATAAATATCCCAGCCACACCTACAGCAACAGCAGCCCGAGCTAAAACTGGTACAAATTCACGCTGGCCGCCAGATACATTACCATTACCACCCGGCAATTGTACTGAATGAGTTGCATCAAATACAACCGGACAATTTGTTTCTCGCATTATTGCTAAAGCTCGCATATCTGAAACTAGATTATTATAGCCAAATGATACTCCACGCTCACAGACCATAATGGTTTCATTACCCACTGCTTTAACTTTTTCGACCACATTAAGCATATCTTGAGGAGCTAAAAACTGACCCTTTTTGATATTAACTGGTAATCCCTGACAGGCAACATTTTGAATAAAATTAGTCTGCCTACATAAGAAAGCTGGAGTTTGCAACACATCAACCACATCAGCCACTTCTAATAATGGAGTATATTCATGGACATCGGTTAATACTGGTACTCCAATTTGATTTTTAACTGCTTCCAAAATGCGTAATCCTTGTTCCACATCTACTCCACGATAGCTAGAATGCGACGAACGATTAGCTTTATCAAATGAAGATTTATAGATAAAAGGAATTTTTAATTCATCGGTAATAAGCTTTAATTTTTCAGCAGTATCAAAAGCTAACCGTTCCGATTCAATTACGCAAGGGCCAGCAATGACAAATAAAGGTTTATCTAAACCAACTTCAAACCCACAGACTCGCATCACAGTTTAACTGCTTCAATTGTGGCTGAAACTACATAATCGGTAATTTTAGTTCCAGGAGCCCACTTCCGAATGAATTGCTTGCTTTCATCTTTGGGTTTAATTTGTATATTAGCAAAACCAGCTTGTTGTAACATAGTTTCTAACTCATTTATTTGAGCCGCACCAGACATACAACCAGTAAGTAAATCCATATCTTTTTGTAATTCAAGCGGAATTTCAGCAGTAGCCACTACATCTGATATTGCTAACCGACCGCCAGATTTTAATACTCGGAAGGCATCATTAAATACCTGCGGTTTTTCTGGGGATAAATTGATAACACAATTGGAAAGGATTACATCTACAGTATTGTCAGCTATTGGCAAATGTTCGATTTCACCTAACCGAAATTCCACATTATTGAAACCGGCTTGTTCAGCATTGCTCCGAGCTTTACTTATCATGTCTGGTGTCATATCAACTCCTATCACTATCCCAGTAATTCCAACCGCTTGAGCCGCTAAAAAGCTATCAAACCCAGCTCCACTACCCAAATCAATTACAGTTTCACCAGTTTTTAAAGAGGCTATTGCTTGTGGATTACCGCAGCCTAAACCTAAATTAGCTCCTTCAGGTACTGCAATAACTTCGTCTTTGGAATAACCCATATTCATTGATACAGTATCAGGAGCGACATTTACTCCAGAACAACAACTAGTATCATCATCACCACAAGTTTGAGCCCCAATAGTTGTTACACCAATTGCTACATTAGCATAAGTTTTACGCACCGCTTGGCGGATTTTATCATTTTCTACATTTTTCATATTTTGATTTTATAGAGTATAAGAATTCACTATATTTTGGGGTTTTACTTGATAAATTCAATTATACTACTATTATAATTTGCTACTTAAATAATTTATGGAGATTTGATGAAATACTTACTTATAATGATTGCCATGTCACTATCTAGTCCTAATTTATTGGCTGTTGATAACATAGATGCTAAATTAGCTAATTACCGTAATACGGTTAAGAGTTTGATGGACAATTTAAAACCTGAATTGGTCAAAGCGATGAAAAGTGAAGGGCCAGTTGCAGCGATTGAAGTTTGCAATACAATATCTCCAGCAATAACTAGCAAAGTATCTAAAGAATCTGGATTGGTAATTCGCAGGACTAGTCTAAAACCACGCAACACTGCTAATACTCCTGATGAATGGGAGACAAAAGTATTAAACCAGTTTGAAGAACGTAAAGCTAAAGGCGAAACTCCAAAAACTCTTGAGTTCTATGAAGTAACTGATGGTAAACTGCGTTACATGAAAGCCATTCCAACTGGCAAACCTTGCACTGTATGTCATGGTGAAACTATTACTCCTCCAATCCAAGCTAAATTGAAGGAATTATATCCTGATGATAAAGCAATTGGTTTTAAAATTGGGGATTTACGTGGAGCTTTCAGCATAATTGAGGCTTTACCAGCAATTAAATAATTTTTTTGGGTAGTTTTGCATAGTGGTAGATTAATCTATCGTTTTAAATATGCCTTACTACCCATTATCTATCAGGAAAATATTCCAACCAATAATCTGCCAAATTTACATCTTTTAATTTAAATTCTATTCCAAATTTCATTTCTGATTTACCACGACTTTTAACAATATCCTTACTTTGCTCAACTTCAATAAAATTAGGTTCTTTGGTTAATGCTTCTATAATTTTATTAGGGTTTGGACTTAAACCATCTAATCTAACAATCCCAGTTTCAATATTAAAACTCGTAATCCAACTATTCTTAGGGATTAGAGTATTTAGAGATTCAAGCATTGTTACTAGTTCTTGGCGGGGGAAATTTTTAACTGGCCCAATTAGTTCTTCTATCTCGCCAACTTCCGAGCGTAAACGACTAACATTATCAGTACGACTCTTTAATTCTGTTAGATGTTGCTTAAGACCTCGTTCATAGTCCAGTGCGTAATAAATTCCACCGATAATACCAACAACAACCAGTAAAGCAGCCCCAATTAAATAATGTCGTTTCTTTTTCTTGGCAACTTGTGCCATATGAGCTGCGGCTCCTGGCGGAATAAAGGCATAGTCATAGGCATTTTTTGACGGCATTGGCTGTTTTTCCCAATCCTCAATGCTGGTCTTGTTAACTTGTTCAATATTATTGTTAAAAGCAGATAAGGTTTCATCTAATTGAGTGTGAAAATCCGAATTATCACAATCTAATTTAGTTGTATGCAGCCAGTGCTGAATCACTCCGTCAGAGCATTCCATACTGGTAATAGTACCTTCATCTTCATCATATATTCGATAATGAATAAATGTATATGGTAAGCTAATTAGTGGACGAGGCAAAATACAGTTTAAAAATAATCCTGCTTCGTCAAAGGCTTGAAATAGTTCATTGGCCCGTTTAACTGGCATCCACAAAGCCGTTGTTTGTTCGCCAGAGATAGGGGCTTGGACCGCTAATAATAATGGTTCGGTAATTCCAGGTAATAATGTAGGTAATTGTAAATTAACTACTTTTTTGATATTTTGAGCTGCAACAGCAGGTAACTGTAAACTGGTAGCGACAAATTCTTCACTTGGTAATGCTAATGCAATTCGAGGCCGTTTAGTTGTGACTGGTAACAAACGTCTGGCTGCTTCTGCTAATTCTCTAGCAGTTAATTTAAGCAAAGATTCATCAGGTTGAGCAACAATGTCTTGGGTTTCTACGTGTAGTAATACTGAGTTATATACGATTAAACAAATATCACAAGATACAATAGGATTACGTTTTTTAGGATTACGTTTTTTTTTCATAGTTATTATAAATATTTCTTGCTACGATTTTGCATATTTAGGGTAACCACAGATTACCCCTGCAAATTATTTAGGAGCTATGTCCTTAATTTAATGGTATTGTTGTTACAAATTAAAATAATAATTTATTCTCCCATAATTTCTCTAGTAAATGGAGACGACCAAGTAAAGCTACCCTTATTATTACCAATAATATTATTAGTCATTCTGATATTTCCAGCTGTAAGTCCATAAATTGTCGAACCATTTTCGGTAATTGTATTATCGTGAATTGCTATGGAATCGCTATTATCTAACCAAAATGCTGCTAAAGTATTGTGGTGTATGTAACATTGATTAACGATAATATTGGTAGATTTCTCAGCTTGCACTCCGACAGCACCAGAACCATTAAGCTCGCAACTATTGAGCCAAATATAATTAGAATTAATAATATTGACTACAGCACCTTCACAATTAAAATTATCTAGGGGTTTTTGATGACGAGCTTTGATATTCTTGAGAAATATCCGTTGCGAATTTTGTATTTTTATTACATCAGTATAAATATTATCAACGATAATCCAAACATCTCCTTGGCCTTCAATTGTTAGATGTTCCTTATTTTTAATCTGCAAACTATCTTTGTAATGACAAATTATTTCCTCAAGTTCAATCACAGTATCTTTCAAAGCTGAATTAATAGCTGTTTGTAAATTGGAACATTGTTGTGATTTTAAATAACTAATATGGGCTTGATAAAATCGGATTAAACAGTCTGCATCATGAGATGGACAAAATTGGGAACGTTGTTTTAACCAAGCAAGTTGATCTATTTTTAATTGGGTTGTTGCATCTTTTGGAAGCAATTTACGCAAATTAAGATAGGCTTTTCCCATTTGTTCATCTACTTCATTGAGCAGCATGTCATTGCAAATAACTTTTTCCAAGTCAAAGTTTGCTTTATCACAGTAAAAACTGGTAGCATGCGTAGTAATGCTTAAAGCTGCTAAAAGTAACATTAATATTTTTTGGAACATAATCATATTTCTCATTTTGAATATTGGTTTGGTGAGTTTGCTTAATACTTTTAAAGCTATTCTCTTGTACATTATTATATACTATTATAGGACTTACGCATTAACAAAAGCTAAAAAGAATTAATTAAATATAAAACATATAGTTATAAGAAATAAATTTAATTTCATAAATTTCATAAATTTCATATTTTTTTTCTGAGTTATTGATTATGCAATGATGTAATTTTAAAAAATTTGGAGTTCAAAGCGAATGCCATATCAGATATTATAACGTAGAGACATGCCTTGTCTCTACAATTTCAAACTCCAACATATATTAATTTTATGGTATGGTAGGTAGTTACAATTATTTTATCTCAAAATAAACTGGTTCATTGCCATTAAAAACAATCTTGCCGTCTTCCAAACGATAGCCTATATAAACAGTGTACGCAACTAATGGAAGTCCTGCTAATGAACCTTCATAGATAGTGTTATTTAAACTAGCAGACAATTTTACATTCTCTTCAGCAGCAATTATTGAAGGTATATTACCATCCCACAATTCCCATGTTAAATAATCATTACCACGCATGAAAAATACTGGGTTTTCCAAATGTAATAACGCTAATATTAAAATATCTACAGTTTCTCCAATATCAAAATCCTCTACATTAGTAATGGTAGAAACAGTAATTGTATCAGTTGTTGCAACCTGTATCTGATTACCAACTAAATCATCTATCTTAATTTGGTTCAAAAAGTAAGTTTCAGTTTCAAGTTCACTGCCAACCAAATCAACTGCCATGCCAATCGAACCTTTGGCTAGACTGACAGCAGAATTTAGGTTAAATACCAGAACGTTAGTTGTAGTTAGTTTGGTACGACTGCTAATGTTAATGTAGTAAGCTTTATTTGCTTCTAGAGTTATATTAATTTTGGAATAGTCATTATTAATATCCACATCATCATTACAAGCTAATTCATTCAATGGATGTTTAGACCCAGACCATATGGACAATACGGTATTGTAATCAGAGTTTAAAGTATCTAAAACTAAGCTTTCCTTTGTATCAGATTTATATTTATACCAAACACTGTTGTAACCACTAGTAGCACATTCTGATAAAATTTCATTGGTGGCAATACTGGCTGTATTGGTTGCTTGAGTATGAGTGTAGGGAACGCTTTTAACCTCAATCGCTTTAGTCAAACTATCATTATTCAAGGCTTCAAGAGATTTAGCATTAACTGTCAATTTGCCAGTTTCTTTATTAAAACCATTAATTCCAATGAAGTATTCAGTTCCACCCGTTAGTTCTGCATTAAGCTGAGATTGTAAAGTGGCTTCGGTTCCATTGTCGTTACAAGTAACTCTTGTCAATGGATGTTGATTACCAGTCCAAATACCAAGTACGGTATCGTAGTCAGAACCATAAGTATCAAATACTATTTCTTCGTCAATAGAAGGACTATATTGATACCAAACACTAGCCTCACTATACGAACAAGTTGGATAACCTTCAGATGGTTCTGTAGTTGAGTCAGTCGTATCTTGTGTGTTGCTATAAGGTAAGGACGGTATATTAATAGCACTATCTAAGTTATCATTGAGTGGAGTCGCATATACTGGCAACATGGCAGTTAACAAAGCAATCCATCCAAATAATTTATATTCCATAAACGATTCCCCAAAAAAATAGGGGCAGATGGAAGCTGCCCCTTACTAGTTTAAAATTATAAAATTTGATTAATCCATAATTACATCTTATTCAGGACTTTCCAATCCTTGTTTAGCTATAATAACTTCGACATCACAAGTAGTAGGCCATGTAATTGCTTCAATATCAGAATATACTTCTGTATTATACTTCAATACAATATTACCTGTATTTTCTGCGCTTGGAATTATTGGGCAACCACCTTCTGTAGCCCTCCAACCATATATATTGAAATCTCCTTTTTCATGGATAGCGAATAATAACACATTATTATTGGCCATATCTAAGGCTTCTATTTGCCCCGGTACTGAACAGATATTAATATAACCAGTAGCACTATCCCATGAATATATTGTACTAGGTTCACTACTAGTCTTACCAGTTCCGTTACTATTTTCAGCCAAATATAATACTTCGTTTGCATTATCCCAAGTCATATCCTCAATAGCGAACTGTGAATAATCAGTTTCATTAGAGGATGCTAAGTTACCAATGCCATTTGCTAAATCAACAATCAATGGACCTGCTTGTCTATCTGACCATGCCCATAATTCACCATTACTCTTAAAGGAAATGGCGGATACTTCACCAGGCCAAATCTGATTTCCTGCAACAACTGGAGTTGGAATACCTGTATCTGTATCAATTTGGTATAAAGTTCCACTAGGGTATGCAGGACTATTTATTTCACCATTTACATCATCACCAGATGAGGCATATAGTATACCCGTGATAGGATCCATATCTAAACCTTCAAGATCATACCCATATAAAATATTACCTAATACAGTTGCTAAACCAGTAGTTGGAGTAATACCAAAAAGTTCTGTATCATTCAAATCTTTATCATTAAGAGCATAGAAAGTAGGCTCAGAACAACTTGAAGGTTCAGAAGGTTTAATATTAAAACCAAAATCAACAGTAAGATTGACTTTTGCAATCTCATCATCAGGGTCTTCAGGAGCAACTAGAGTGACTGCTGACGATACTACACCATGACCAACTAATGGATTACCATTGCTATCATTGTCAACACCATCATCTGGGTCAGAACCACCTTCAGAAGTTATTAAAGCAACAGAAGTTACTGGATCATTCAGTGGGCCACCAACTACAAAGTTTTCTGGAGCAATCTGAACAATGTAATTACCGGGTTTCAACTCTTCAAACAAGTAGTAACCTGGTACACGACCTTTAGTAAAGGTAACCATGCTTGATATTTGCTGATCAACATTAGGCGTATATTCACCATTACCATCAGTATCACGATACAAGTTTACTCTTACGTTATTAATACCTTCATCACCATCGGTAGCACTGTAAGTACCATTTAAACTTTCATCTTTATCTAACCAAACACGATTACCTAAAGATAGATCACCAATGATTTTAAATATACCTGCATCCAAGCTCTTATTAAACTCATTTTTATCTAAAGTAACAATGCTTGTGACACCGTTATTATCAGCATCAGAATCTAATTCATCAGAGGCACCTTCATCTCTAGCAGTGAAATACTCAGCATCTTCTGGTAAGGTAAATTTAACAAAATAATCACCAGGACCAAGGTCTTCAAACAGGTAGCTACCTTTATTGTCATCTGCTACTGTTGTAGTAGTTGTTACTTCAGAATCTGAGGATGGGTCTGCTACACCATCGCCATTATCACGATATAAAGTAACTTCTACACCACCAATACCCCAATCTCTACTTTCATTTTGTTGGCCATCTTGATTACGATCGAACCATACATAGTCACCTAAAGCGGCAGTTCCTTTCTCTATTAATCCCATATCCCAACTATAATCAAGAGTGTCATCTAGTAAATGTACAATTATAGTAGAGTTGGTCTCTGGATTAACATCCGAATCCACAATATCATCACTGCCAACATCCTGTAGTGATACAGCATAACCCACTGGAGGATAGAATTTAACAAAGTAATCTCCACCATCCAAGAATGAGAATATATAGAAACCAGGCTTACTATCAGGGCCGTCAGATGTTCTAGTGAAATCAACTAACTCATCATCAGCAGTATTAGCTATACCATCTGCTCCCGGCTGATAAACTTCAACTTTAACACCATTTAGACCTATTTCATCGTTATCTTGTAGACCATTGGCATTATAATCTAACCAAACTCTATCACCTAAAACTGCTGGTTCAAAATCAATTACTTCAATACCAACTTTAATTGGTTCAGAAGGAAGTAATTGAGTGCCATTATCTACTCGCATAGCAACATAACCGAAAGAGTTCCACGCAATTGAAGGTTTTTCTTCAGTTCCCAAAGCAGCAGTAATTGGAGCTAACATTGGCCAGTTTAATTCTAAGGCATCACCTGGTTCAAATATTTTATTGCCAAAGTCAAATCTTAATGAACGTACTGTAGCAATATCATTTGGTAAGTTAGTTGACCATTGTGGGTTTTTACAACCAACAGGATTCATAGGCAATACTTCAGTTCTACAAGGATTTTCTTCAGTACTATAAGATACGATAATACCATTACCAGCATCTACATCATCTCTAAGCCGAGGTTGCCAATTTGATTCACGTTGGGATAAATCAATAACCCCAGTATCGGATATGAATGGTAAAATATCTACTACAACAACATTAGTCATTGAAATATTGCCAACATTCTTCACACTTAAACGATAATCTAAAGTACCACCTCTGGCAGTCTTACCCCATTTTGGATAACGGTGATATTCATAGTCTAGTTGACCTCGAACCAATTTAATTGATTCCATAGCAGCAATTTTACTTGCAGTAATAACAGCGTCCTCACTCGAACATAATAGTTCTTCGACATCGCCATCACCATCAACATCATAAACATCTGCAACTTTATCAAGACAGCTATCTAAGGAAACTGAGCTATTTGGGTTATCAGCAGTAGAATAAGCACGATTGCTTACTAAACCAGGCAAAGTTGTAGTTTTAACTTTAGCAACCATTTCAACTTTTACTTTATTCCATTGTTTAAATGAATAAGCACTAGAACCAGTCCAAGCCCAATACAATACTGTTTTACCAGCTGCATTAACTTTCTTAGAAAAAGTTGGTGAAGGTATGCCTAATGTTTGAGATTCGACTCTCCAACTTACATATTCCAAATTATCATCTAACACATCAACTATAGTAGGATTTACTAATAAGGTTGAAACTCTATTTTGTAAAGCGATATTGTATGTTACAACATCTCCCGGGGTAATTGTTGTTATTCCAGAAACAGTTTTTACTATTCTAGGCTTTGCCATAGCAGAAACTACTTCCGTTCTTTTAGTATGGCTACCGTTTTGAGTCTTGTCATTATAGGTTGCTTCAGCAGCAGCGGTATTTTCAATTAAATCACCAACTTCAACTGGTTCATCATTTCTACCTTTTGGCAATACTGCAACTGAGAAACCAGTAGACCGATCTGTATTAAAATCAGAACGGAAACCAACTGGTAAGAATGGGAATGTCCATTTTAAATCAGTTATATATTCGCCTTCTGACAAGTTTAATGATGTCACATCAACAGATTGCATTGGTGGTGTATTAAATGGGCTACCTGCTACTATTGTCCAAGTGGAATTTGTATTAGTTTTATAATCAACAGCAATTGGAATTAAACTATCAGTTTGATTATTATCACCAACACGTACACTAGTAACTACTAATTGAGAAGGTATAGTATCTGTAATTATCATATTTTCAAGAGCAACATTACCAGTATTTTTGACGGTAAATCCATAATCAAAACTACCTTCTGGTATAACTATGTTTGGACCTTGTTTTAATACTGAAAAATCAGCAATACCATCACCCATACCAGGCCCAAAGTAATTTGTTACCTGTTTGGTATATACTTGTGGTTCTGCTACACCAGCTACAGTACCAGTAGCAGTAACTACATTTGTTATTTCACCTTCACTGAAGAGAGATGATGGATATTGTACTGTGATATCATGAAAGGTAAAACAATCACCAATTTTTAAAGTTTTGGTAGGCCAAGTGACAGTTTCGCTATCCGCATCATACACTCCATTTCTCATGGATGAGATATATTTAGTATTAGCTGGTAATTGATCAATCATGGTAACAGAATTCAAATCTAGTTGACCATAACCATCTTGATTACATAATTGAACTCTATATGTGGCATCATAATCTAAACGTGGATTATTTTCCAAGAGAGTTTTAGTCAATGTAACCACACTTTCAGCAGTTACAGTTACTGTAGAAATTACGTTTTCTATACTATCTGCATTATCAGAAGTAATAGTAGCTGAGTTAATCACTATAGTATTGTTAGGCGTTTGACCGTTCATAAGTGTAACAGTCATAGTAAGTTCACCAGTCGAACCTGCTTCTAGTGGACTAACAAATTGCCAAGTTATTACATTTTCAGTAACATCAACAGTTTCAATGTGCTGATGAGCTGCACCAGTTGGAGCAACCTCTTGTAATACATCAATTATTTCAGCAGGTAAAGTACTGGTTAATATCACATTATTACAATCTTCTGTAGTACTAGCACAACGGTACTTAAGTAAAAAAGTAAATGGCTGTCCAGATAAAACAGAAGCTACATCACCCTCAACGCTTTGTTCGAGTGCTAACTCTGCTCGTGCAAGAGCATTTGTAGAAATACCAAGCATCATGACTATCCCTATTAGAGATAGTAGATAAGAAAAAACTCTTTCTCGTTGTGAAAGGAGATTCTTCATTTTTTCCTCCATTTAATATAAAAATTAATAGGATAACTGAAGTTACCCATAGTTTAAAGCTCACTTGACTTTAAAAAGAAAATCAAAATTTTTTCTAAGTAGTAACTATATTTATTGCTACATTGAAACTTTAAATTTAACTATTTTGAAATGCAATTTTTATTCCTTAGTTCAGAACAATTATAAATTGCAATGCTAACATAAATATTTTTTGCAACTTGCAATGCAATATAGAAAAACTTTTGCATAATATTATTAAAATTTTTATTATCATACAAACTTTGTTTGGATTATTCAATTTAGGTTTTAAGAATGTTATGGCAATGGTTCAGACAAAATTACATAGCAGTGGCCCCATAGTTACATTATTTGGGGAGTTCTGAATGAAATTGTTAGTTCGGGTAGGATATAAACGTTTTTTGTTTGCCCACCATTTATCCCAAATGAAATGGTATTTGTATTGTAACCTCAGTGAACAGTTATTCACCTTACATAAATTTTCATTAACAATTAATATCTTAGTTCTTCGATTAAATATTGCTTAATAAGGGATTATAGATATTTTTACCACACTATTTGCGAACATAGCCAATAACTTAATCAAAATAGTTTGACTTGAATTATAAATTAGGAATATAATTAAATCTTAATATTATTAATATAAAAAGGTAAATTATGTTGGAAAATACTGAGTAGATTTTTTCGTTAAAGACTTAATCTTAGAATATAATCGCTATGACAATAATAGACTTACGAGGAAATAAAAGAAACCAAAAAAGAACGTTCATAACCAAAAATTATAGCATAGTTCGCTTTCACTATAAGGTATGTTGGAAAACTCTAAAAATCATGTATAAATAATATTTATTATGTAAGAATAGAATTACAACTTTAGTTATTATACAATCATCTAGTTGGAAGCTTTTAAAAATTGCTATTTATTAGTAATGATTTCTTGAAATTTGAAAATTAATGAATAATATTACACAACTAATATTGAAGCATGAAAACTGCATGTATTTAGGTCTAATTTTTAAAATCCAATATTTCCAAACTTGAAATCTAATTCATCTATATAAACACTATTAATAATATGTCAGATAAAGAACCATTAAATATTTTAATTATTGATGATAATAAAAATAATTTATTTACCTTGCATACTTTAATTAAAGAACATATTGAAGCCGAAATTTTTGAAGCAGATTCAGGAATTGACGCTTTACAAATTATATTACAAGAAAAAATAGATTTAATTATCCTAGATGTACAAATGCCAGAGATGGATGGTTTTGAGACTGCTAAATTAATTCGTTCACGCAAAAAAAATCGCCATATTCCAATTGTATTCTTGACTGCTGCTTATAAATCTGAAGATTTTAAACAAAAAGGTTTTGCGGTTGGTGCGGCTGATTACTTAACTAAACCAATAGATACCTCGCAATTAATTACTAGAATTAAATCATATATACGTTTTATCGAGCAAGAACGACAACATAATAAAGAATTAGGTCAAAAAGTTAAAGAACGTACTGCGGAATTTTTTGAAGCTAATGAAAAACTTAAACAAGAAATTACCGAACGAAAACAAATAGAACAGGAATTACAAGAAGCTCATGACGAACTAGAACAAAGAGTGCAAGAACGTACTGGCGAACTATCTAAGATTAATCAGCAATTAACTACAGAAATTAATGAACGAAAACAAGTAGAAACTGCATTAGGGCATCTTAGTCATCAAACTAAACAAATTTTGGAAAATGCTGGGGAAGGTATTTTTGGTCTTAATTTACAAGGAGAAACAATTCTAGTCAATCCATCGGCAGCAAAAATGCTAGGATTTGAAGTTGAAGAACTAATTGGCCGGAAACAGCATGAAATTATTCATCATTCTCGTAAAGATAATACTGCTTATCCTGCGGAAGATTGCCCAGTCATTAAAGCTCTTAATGATGGTAATAGTTATCGCCGTGATAATGAAGTATTTTGGCGGAAAGATGGGACTTCCTTTGCGGTTGAATATATGACTACTCCGATTATAGAAAATAATATAATAACTGGGGCAGTGGTAACATTTCGAGATATTACGGAACGAAAACAATATGAAGCTGTGTTGCAAGAAGCTAAAAATACCGCTGAAAATGCTAGGGCTATTGCAGAAGCTGCTAATCTTTCCAAGAGTCAGTTTTTAGCCAATATGAGCCATGAATTACGCACTCCTTTAAATGCGATCATCGGCTATAGCGAAATGTTAAAGGAAGAAGCTGAAGATTTAGGCCAAGATGATTTTATCCCGGATTTACAACGAGTTCACACAGCTGGTAAGCATTTATTAGGACTGATCAATGATGTGTTAGATTTATCTAAAATTGAAGCTGGTAAGATGGATTTATATTTGGAAACTTTTGATTTACTTATAGTTTTAACCGAAATAGAAAGCACAATTCAACCATTAGTAGAAAAACGTGGTAACACTTTAACAGTAAGATGTGATAGCAATATTGACCAAATTCATGCAGATACAACTAAATTTCGGCAAATTATCCTAAACTTACTTAGCAATGCAACCAAATTTACTGAACAGGGTCTTATAACGGTAGATGTTTCTTATCAAACTGAGGATATGGTACGTATTTGTGTAACTGATGATGGAATTGGTATGACTCCAGAACAGCAAAGAAAATTATTTCAACCATTTACTCAAGCAGATTCTTCTACAACTCGTAAGTATGGAGGTACTGGTTTAGGTTTAGCTATTACTAAGAAATTTGTTGAACTTATGGGAGGAACTATCGGTTTAGTAAGTGAATTTGGGCATGGAAGTATGTTTACTATTACGTTACCAATCGTGGTCAGCGAATTAATTATTCAAGCCGAAGAATTATTACAAAAAGAAGATGGCATTGTGTTAGTAATTGATGATGATAGTGTAGTACGTGGCCTATTGAAAACTTATTTAACTCAATTAGGTTATGCAGTTGCTTCTGCTGCGGATGGCAAGGAAGGATTAAGATTAGCTAAAAAATTACGGCCCGATGCTGTTTTGTTGGATGTTAAAATGCCTGGTATAGATGGTTGGAATGTGTTATCAACTCTAAGACAAGATCCTTTATTGACCGATATTCCAGTCATAATGACCTCAGTAGAAAATGATCATGGGTTTGCGCATGAAGCTACTGATTATTTAGTAAAACCAGTTGGTTATGACCAATTGACAGGAGTGTTTGATAAATATAATATTGGTGATAATTCACAAAACTTAATTATGGTAGTTGAGGATGATATGCTAATTGGCGAAGTCATATCTAGTATGATAAAAACAGCTGGTTGGCGGGTTTTTAGAGCTGAAAATGGTGAAGTAGCACTAGAACATATGGATAATAAAAAACCAGTATTGATTTTATTAGATTTAATAATGCCAGTGATGAATGGATTTGATTTTTTAACTAATTTACGGAAGAAGGAAAAGTGGAATTCGATCCCAGTAGTAATTTTGACTTCTACCCACCTTTCCCCAGAAGAACAAGCCAAATTACAGGGTAATAATGTAGAAACTATTTTACAAAAAGAAACTTATAATCATGATGATTTGTTGGAACATATTCATAACTTGATTACAGAAGTTAAACCTAGCTTAGAAAATAGCTATTAACTAATGTGATTATTGAATTTAAGCATTGCTATAATTAGCATCTACCCATCTAACTTCATTATTCACCAGAGTTTCTCGTTTCCAAAACGGTGCTTTAGCTTTTAATTCCTCCATCAAGAAACGGCAAGCTTCAAACGCTGGGCCACGATGTCCAGACCAAACTGCGACTAGCACAATATTATCTCCGGGCAATATCTCTCCAACTCGATGAATAATAAGTGTATCTAAAATATCCCAACGTTGCAAAGCAGTATCGCTAATTTGTTGTAAATATTTTTCTGTCATGTCTGGATAATGTTCTAAAAACATGGATTTAACAGTATCTCCGACATTGTAATCTCGCATTGTGCCGATAAAAGTAGCAGTAGCTCCAAATTTGCCAGCCTGTAGCTCATGGTTTTGTAAATATTTCCAAGGGTTAAATTCATTTGGGATTATTTTTACTAACATTTTTAGCCTCCGGTTACTGGTGGGAAAAATGCTACTTCGTCACCGTCTTTGACTACGGTATTTGAGTCAGTATATTCCATATTAATTGCCGTTAGTACGTGGGTTGGTAGTGGAATACCATCACAAACTTGATGCCATATTTGAGCGACTGTTAATTGTTCGTTGGCTGCAATTTGAATTTCATTTTTGCCAACTTCCTCTCGTAGACTTGCGAAAAATTTTATGGTTATCATATTTTTAATTCCAATGTTTTTTCAATTGCTCTATTTGAAAATGTTCTGCCGAAAATTGTTCCCAATTACTATGCTTTTGTAATAGATTAAGAACTTTACCCAGAACGTTCTAATTTAATAAAACTATACGAATACTTATTTTTTTCATCCGCCGAATAATCTTGTCGTTCGGTTGCTCGCCATTGGTCAGATATATATTTCGGAAAATAAGTATCGCCTACAAATTTAGCGTGAATGCGAGTTATATACATTTGTTCCACATGTGGCAATAACATTTTATAAATCGCCACTCCACCGATAACTACTGCTTCTTCATAGCTCAATATTTCATCTAAACTATGTAGGACTTGACAACCGGAAATAAGCAAATTTGGATTACGACTAACCACAATATTTAACCGTCCAGCTAACGGATGACCTATTGATTCGTAGGTTTTCCGACCCATGATAATCGGTTTACCCATTGTTATTGCACGAAAATGTTTCAGATCAGCTGGTAAATGCCAAGGCAAAGCATTGTTATTTCCGATCAAGCCAGTTTCGTCCATCGCTACGCAAAGAGTCAGCATTTCTTAATTAGAATGTTTTTCCCAGATTTCGTCTTGAGTTTTACAATCAATGCACTTAATTGCGGTTGGCCTAACTTCCAATCGACGAATGCCAATATTAGCCTCACAACTGGTACAATAACCATATTCTTTATTATCAATTCTGGTAACGGCAATATCAATTTTTTTAATTAATTTACGTTCTCTATCCCTAGTACGCAATTCGATACCAAATTCTTCTTCTTGGGTAGCACGATCATTAGGGTCTGGATAATTAGCGGCATCATCTTGCATGTGATGTAATGTTCTATCCACCTCTGTCATTAATATTTTTTTCCATTCCAATAAAATATTCTTAAAATGTTGAAGCTGTTTATCGGACATGTATTCTTCATTTTTATCAATTTCATAAGGTGTAAAATTTGTATCAACAGTATTATCAAACATAATTTATTTTCTCAAAGGCATAGCGTTCTCTAAAACTAATTAGGACACTGATTGTAATTTTTAGGTTGTATAATAATATTATCTTAATATTCAAGGCTCTAATTTCAGTGCCTTTTCGACTGCCTCTATACGGGCTTGACATTTTTTATAAGCAACAGTGGCCTCATTAACCATTTTTACTAACTGGTCAACATCCAAGTCTTGTTGCTCACGCATTATATCAGCAATTTGCTTCAATTTACGATAATTTTTAAGATAGGAATCTGCGGTTGACATTATTATTCTCCAATTTTATAAAATCCATCTTTAAATTCAATAATTAACGAATCTTGTTGTAGAGCTTTTTGTTTGCTAGTTATAACTTGCTGATTCTGATTTCTAACAATGGTATAACCACGATTTACTACCAGTTTAGGATCGCCAAGTAAAATTTGTTCCATCAAGGCTTTAATATTGCTTCGAGCTTGCTTTAACTGGTTTTTACTAGAATTTTCAATCTCTTGCATTAAGACAGTTAATTGTTGCGAATTAATACACTGGATTGCTTGTTCACGAATATTGTGGTAAAACTGTTCGTTATCTAGTTTAGCTTGGTTGAGAACCTTCGCTGTTAATTGTAGCAAAATTTGCCAATCTTGTTTTGCATTATTTGCATTTTGAATTATCGTACCAGTAATATGACCGATTACTAAACTCGGAGTGTGGCAACTTAAATTAGCGACTTCATCCAATAAAGTTTTATCCCGTTCATGACCAATACCAACTATTACCGGTAGCTTTGCTGTACAAATAGCTTTGACGATTGCATATTCATTTAATTGAAATAGATCGGCTTTAGCTCCACCACCACGAATCATCACAATTGCATCAAACTGTTGCGGTCTAATTGCCTTAAAAGCCGCTTGAATCTCGGTAATTGCATGTTGGCCTTGAAAACTGGCCGGGTAATAAGAAAACTCACATAACTCTAATAATCTATCGGCCTGACTTTTAAAATCTCCCAAACCAGCCGCTTGTTTTGGAGCAATAACCGCAACTTTACAAAATTCATTAGCAGGGGTAAATTTTCTATTTTTGGTATAAATTCCTTCGGCTTGCAACTGATTCCGAATTCTATTTAATTTGGCTTCCATATCACCCAACGTAAAATTAGGGTCAATGTTCAAAATATCTAACGATAAGCCATAACGAGGGTGAAATGCGACCTGAACTTGCAATAATACTTTGATGCCAGCTTTGAAGACTATACCAGTAACAGCGAAAAAATGCTCCAGCAACGCTTCTGCCCGATGCTTCCATAAAGTCGCTCGAATTTTTGCTACTTCATTACCAGCTTGATCATGCTCCGATAACTCTAAATAAACATGCAGATGGTGAGTTAAATTAACTATTTCTGCTTGTACCCAATATCGATCGTTAAGCTGGTTAGATATAGTGTGCTGCACCTGCAATAATAATTCATTAAGAGTTAAATTTTCAGTAGCTTGAATTGGCAACCATTTAGCAAACAGTTGTTGCTCCATATCAGAGGTGATAAACCATCTTTTGCTAATCCAATCATACTTTGCTCCTAATTGTTTAACTTTATCCTTTTCTAAGTAAGAACAGTCTAAAAATATTGGTTCGCTCATTATCAGTATGTTAAAATATTTAAAATCTACCCTAGTAAATTTTTCTAAAATAATCATGCAACAAAATTTTAAAGTAACTTGTGCAATCCCTAGAACCGGCAGAACTTTTGAAAATTTCTTAGCCAAGTTGAAATTACTTGGGGTCGATCAACAAGAAATAAATACAATTTTAGATATTTCTAAACAAAGCAAGTCTATGAGTCGGGCTAATTTTCAAGAAGCTTCTGAGTTTCTTATCGAAGCATTACAAAAAATACCTTGTTTTGGTTTATTTATTGATCGGAAACGTAGCCACCGTCCTTATCGGATTGGTTTTTTAGGTTATGAATGGTTGATAAATGAAATATTAGTTCGAGTCGAAGGTGAAGAGCCACATAATGGTTCTTCCCTGATAAGATTGGATGAGATAGATTGTGCGGTAGTAGGCTTAGACGAGCTTTTGACCATGACCCAATATTATTTACGCAATCCAACTTTGGTAACTAAATGGGGAATGTACAACTATAATATTGACAAACCGACCGGGATTCGTATTGCTGGTTCCGCTCAATTGACTCGTTACAATCAAATTTTAGGCCGTGAAGTACAGGATATAGTAGGCTTTTTTTTAATTACCAAATCGCAAAATCAACCCAAGCTTAAACACTCAAGTGATTTCTTAACTCATCTTTCAACTTATGGTAATCGAGTATTTGTGAAGGGTCGTTATGTAGGAATCGTTAAAACCGCTTATCCTAATCTTAAAGTTGTTTCGGTGGAAGATGTGGAAGATGCTGTTATGCAAGCAGAAGCTGGTAGTTTTGGGCTTGAGATAGTACAGACAGGCAACACTTTGAGGAAAAAAGGTTTAGTCTTATATGGAGCTCCTTTATTCTTATCTGAAAGCGTTTATGTCGTTGATTATAATCGTTATTTAAAGAATGAACATTTACAAAAATTTGTGCATGATTTAAATCCAGTCGGTTATTTTGAAGAGCAACATATTCAGCAATTTGCGTTGTGGTATTTGGCTTTGGAGAAGAATTTAGGTGATTCATGGATTAACAAACCTTCTATTATTGAGCTATTTTGTGATCCGCAAGACCCAGAAAATGGTTTACGACCTTACCGGTTACAAACTCGTTATTGGCAAGCCGATGATTTTTATAAACAAAATGAAGCTAAAGATTTGATTGAGAAAGCTAAAGTTAAATTGCAGCGTTATTATAATGAGTATAATTGTGCTTAATTTTTTTCATAGCCATTAAGTTAAGAATTTGGGTTAGGATAACTACAAGGGATTATCCCTAAAAATTTTATGTAGAGAATATTCTTTAAAAAAATTCAATACTAAAAGATTCACTAAATTCTCAAAAGTTGGATATTAACGAATGTAATAAAAGGGTTGGTAACACTACAGTTTCTAATGAAAGTTTAGATTCCTTTAAACCTTTTCAATGCATTCCTTTCGTAAGATGATCTTTCACTTTTACTACATAGTTCTTGAAACTTTTCTTTCGATAATCCTGTTGTTCGTTTAAAACTTTTTGAGGATTCTTTTTCTTTAAACTTTTTCTTAATTTTAACCTTTTTTCTCTATTCTAACACTTACTCATATCTTTTAGAATATTTGCTTTTTTCTGGGTTAGGGTAACTGGTTCGCCTTCAACTACGTTAAGATGTTTACGAATGGTATCTATAATTTTAGCTAAATTTTCCTCATCTAAAAGTGTTGGAGTGCCACCGCCAAAATATATCGAAATAACCGATCTTTCATTTAACCGAATTTTTTGAGTGGCAATCTCAATTTCTTTACATAAAACATCAACATATACATCGATTTCAGATTTTCTACTTCCAAGCAACTATCTGTAATTGAAAATAATTGGCATTTCATGAATGCTAAATTATAACATAGCCTAATTGAATATGTTATATCAATACAAATTAACAACTTGATATTTATATTTAATTTCATTAAGAATTAAGCATTAAGAATTAAGCATTCATAATTAAGAATTGCTATAAATAATACTCTCAAGCACAAGGATAAGAACCCAATAATTTAATTAATGATGTATGTTTGCCTAATTTTTTTAAAGATTTGGCTACCTTTTCATCTTCAACATGCCCTTCAATATCAACAAAAAACACATACTCCCAAATACCCTTTCTTGAAGGACGTGATTCAATTCTAGTCATATTAACCCCATTCTTAGCAAACGGTTCCAACAAATGATACAACGTTCCAGATTTATTGGGATTAGACAGCAATAATGAAGTTTTATCTTTATCAGTAGATGCAACTTCCTGCTGACCTAATACTGCAAATCTAGTAGTATTATTTACTTCATCCTCAATCCGAGATGCTATAATGTCTAATTGGTAAATTTTTGCTGCTATATTGCTAGCAATAGCTGCTGCTTCAGTATCTTCCATTACCATTTTAGCCGCTTCAGCGTTACTATTGACAGGAATCCGTTCTACCGATAATAAATGAGTATCCAGCCAACTACGGCATTGAGCAAAAGATTGAGGATGCGAGTAAATCCGCTTAATATTGGCTAATTCACTAGTAGCTAATAGATGGTGGTGGATAGGTAATTCAATTTCTCCGCAAATTTTCAGCTGAGTTGTAACAAAACATTCCAAGGTTTGATTAACCCCACCCTCAGTAGAATTTTCCACTGGCACTACTCCATAATCAGCTATGCCAGCTTCTACCTCACGAAATACTTCTTCAATAGTTTGTTGTGGCATATTTTGCACTGCATGACCAAATTTTTTATGCACTGCAACTTGAGTATAAGTACCAGCCGGGCCTAAAAAAGCTATTTTGAGTGGTTTTTGTAATGCTAAACAACCAGACATTATTTCTTGAAAGATTAATATTAAAGCTTCATTTGCTAATGGGCCTTGATTACGTTGTTTAACGTTATGTAAAATTTCTGCTTCTCGTTTTGGTCGATAAAAATTTGGATTTTTTTCTAGTGCATATTTTTCTCGTTTTACTTCTTCAGCTAAATTAGCTCGTTGAGTAATAAGCTCTTGAATTTGTATATCTATTTCATCAATTTTAGTGCGAATATTAGCTAGATTAGAGTCTGACATATTTTTTTAAGTTTTATGAGTAATACTAAAAGATATAACGATTATGATCGAAGTAAACAATTTTACCAAATAAAGTTTTATTATCTGGCAATAATTGCATGACAGTTAAACCCATTATGTAACTTTTCATATCAATATCTTCGTAAGATGCTATTAGAATCCTAAAATTGCTATTAACAACCTTTAGATTGTACTAGAATTCTTAATAAGATAGGTTTTAGTTCTATTATCTTTACAAAGCATTCCAGAACCACATAATAGTTGTTTTATTAGTATTTTACAAGTAGCTTACATCTGTTCCTATAGGTAAATTCTCAGCAATATGATTGGAGTAATCCTATAGTATAATTTTATCTACCGCTGCGAGACATTGAGAGGCAAAGTAGTCCGAACTAGTTGAGGTTCAAAAATATGAAGAAATAGTATAGCTGTTTCGCTAAGAATTGAATAGTTCTAAGGTACATGGATATTCCGTGAACGCTATGAAATTTTGGCGAAATTCTATCTATTTATAAATATAACAATTTCTTCAAGACACTATTTCGGCAACGTAAAATAAAAAGCACTACCCTGTCCAATTTGACTTTCTACTCCAACTTTTCCTCCAAGCTTTTCTACTATTTGCTGAACAATAGACAATCCTAATCCATGTCCTTCAGCACGATCTTGATGTAATCTGGTAAAAAGTGTAAATAGTTTAGTCTGTGCTTCTGGAGATAATCCTTCACCATTGTCTTGGACCCAGTATCAATACCATCGTCTTGCTGAGCAGCACCCAAAGTTACTTTAGGCGGGTAACCTCCATATTTTATGGCATTACTGATGTAATTTGCCCAAATTTCTTCTACCCAAGGAGCATAACTTTTAGCAATCGGAAAAGAATCTGGTAAAATTATCTCAGCTTGACAACCACTAATTACATAAGCAAGTCGTTTCTTAGCTTGAGAAATAATTTCTGACATATCTAATGCCTGCATCTCAATATCAGTCAATTTTACCGTTTTTGCCAATAATAATAATGAATTGATTATGTCTTCCATTTTATGGCCGGCTTGAGAAACTAACTTTTGCTGCTCTAATAATTCGTCATTAAGTAATTTATCTTCGGTACAAATTTCTAATAATTCATCTGGCAAAAATAATCCGCCGTTGTATGCAAAAATATTATCATGGGCTGCTTTACCTTCTTGCCCTTTATTAATATAACCAAAAAATTGTTTAGAAATATCATAAAGTGGTTTTTTTGCATCATCTTCAATAAGTCGATAATACCGCTCTAACAATTCGTTTAACCAAGTCCACTATCCATAACCAAATATCACTATATTTATCAGCGTAAAGTGGATCAGTTTGTAAATAATCCAGCATCAAGCATTCAAACTTGTCACCTAAATCACGAGTGGATATAGCCGTTGTTCTAAATTCTTCTAATATGTTATGAATTGTCATTTTTATTGGGTATTAATTGAGAATGGATTGATTTTATCATATTGGTGGCTATGGATGAGTGGATATATCAATTCATAATTAAGAATTGCTATAAATACTATTCTAAAAATCCTAAAATCTGATAAATTTTGATTTAGACAATTATTATTAATGAAAAAAATCATCTCCAAAATACAAATTTTGCAACTACTGTAAAATTAATTATCTAATAAATTACAAATAAACTTGTTTATTTATTTGTTTTTAGAGTTATATACTTACCTTAAAGCTAAAAATTATAATAAAAAATTTGTACAACAGTTGCAAGAAAATTTCTACAGAATATTTGAATCAATTAGCAACTACACAATATAATGCTATTATATTATTTGCCGTTTTATATTAAAATAGTACAAAATTACAGATTTCAAAATAATTCAAAACAATTAGGCTTAATAAATAATGTCAAAGCTAAACAACTTACTTTTTATATCAATATTAACAATATCCCTAACTGCTTGTGACTATATCTCAGGTTTAACCAATGGAACCAATGAAACTCAAGAAGCAAATCGGATTATTACCGAGCTAACCTTTGCAGTGGCTCCTAAAATTGCATGGATGCCTTGGTATTTAGCGAATGAAGAAAACCTCTTTAATCAATATTCAAATAACATCAAAATAAAATTTAAATCCGATAATTATCAAAGGATTATTGATAGTTTTTTGAATGGAGATGTTCATGCTATTACAATTTCTAATATTGACGCAATAGCTCAAATTGTTAGACGTGATATTGAAGTTGATGTAATTCTAATCAGCAATGGACATAATGGTAGCGAAGCGATTCTATTACCTCAAAATGTAGATGCAAGTATTAATAACTTACGTGGCAAATCATTTGGATTTACCAAATTTTCGACTCGCCATTACCTATTTGATCGTTATCTAATTAGAAATCAGATAGATTTTGATGAAATTAATACTTCTAATATAGATGAAATTGATATACCAGACGCTTTTAAAAATAATAAGGAGCTAGTTGGAGTTGTTACTGAAAATCCTAATTTATATCAGCTTACTCATACAACTGATGCAAAAATAATTTTTGATAGTCAGCAAATAGCCAACGAAATATTTGACCTTGTTCTAATGCGTCGTGAAACCTTGGAGGATCATCCAGATTTTGCTCAAGCTTTGTTGTCCAGTTGGTTTGCAATTACTCAAAAATTACAGGGCAATAAAAAAAGCCAAACTTTGAATGGGTTATCAACTTTAATTAATTTAACTCCTCAACAATATGCAGCTCAATTGACAACTACACCATTAAATGACAGTCCAGCTAAAGCTTTAGCCAAAATTAGAAGTCGTAATATTCGTAAAACCATGCGACATATTCAATATTTTATTCAACGGCACGACTTAGCTAATGATGAAAATTTTACCGATTGGATATCTTATCCAGGTCGTAATCCAGCTATTTTGCATTTTAACGGTAAACCTTTACAAAAATTTATTGCACCATCGATAAAAAAATAATGAAACCAAGTCAAGCCTTAAATCGCCCTTTAGTCTATCATGTTGGAGATCACGCTAACATATATGAAGAAGACATCATTATTCGTCGACTTGGATTTCGGATTGGGAATTTGGGTTTGTTAATCGCTCAACGAGCCGTCAGTGAATTATCGGATATACCACAAATTTGTCCTTTACCATTTACTTCCGATTGGCTCTTGGGTTTGATTAATGTACGTGGTAACTTAGTACCAGTATTTGATTTATTTAATTTATTAAAATTTCAAACTAATACTAAGAGAAAACAAAAGTTACTTATTTTAGACCAAGGAGAATCAGCAGGAGGTATTGTCATCGATGAATTACCAGAACATCTGTCTTTCTCAATTAATGATGAGCTTGCTAGTTTGCCTCCTTTACCTGATATTATTCAACCCTATACAACTAGTGGCTATGAAAAAAATAATCAACTTTGGTTTAATTTTGAACATCTAGCTTTTTTTAAATCTTTATCAACTAAACTAAAAATGTGATATTTAATGTTTAATTTTCTCATTAAGAATTAAATTTATATAAAATTATGAAAATCCGACAAAAAATGTTCCTCGGTTCGGCTATTTTAGCCGTAGTACCGGTGGTAATTACTGGTTTATTTACCAGTCAAATTGCCAGTACACTTGGTCAACAGGCTCTTACTGAAAGTGCTCAAAGTCATATTACTTCGGTACGTGATTCTAAAAAAAATCAAATAGAAGATTATTTTACTTCGCTTTTTAATCAAATGAGAATTTATGCTGATACCAATACCACCATAGATGCTATGCGTGGACTTAAGGATGCGTATCCAAGATTCTTAGAAGAAGCCATGCTTTCATCCAGTTTTGATGCTATGCTCAGCGAAGAACTTGCAGAAGAAGATGATGGACCACCAGCTCCCGCTTCAATACCAGTTGATGATTATCGGCAAAGTGTAGAAGAATATTATAAAAAGAGTTTTTTTGAAGAATATGGTAATTCTAATGTTAACGAAGCTCCAGAAATAGAAACGTTGATGAGCCAATTAGATAATAATAGCATATCTCTTCAGTACTACTACATTGCATCTAACCCTAATCCACTTGGAACTAAAGAAGAATATTTTTCTGCCAATGATGATTCCAGCTATACTCAACTCCATCGAGATTATCATTCATATTTTCATGACATTCAAAGACGTTTTAATTTTGAAGATATATATTTAGTTGATATTAATACTGGCCATATTGTTTATTCTGTTATTAAAGAAATAGATTTTGCTACTTCGCTTAGAGATGGACCTTATGCTAAAACTGGTATGGGACAAGTATTTGAACAAGCAAGATTATATTCTCATAGTACTATTGCTATGGTAGATTTTGCCCCTTATTTACCATCTTATGATAACCAAATGGCTTTTATCGGAACCCCAATTTTTGATGGTGAACAAGCGATAGGAGTTATAATATTTCAAATTTCAATCGAGCCAATTAACGATATCATGACCAACCGTAGGGTTTGGCGTTATGATGAATCGGGACGTACTGGTGAAACTTATATTGTGGCTTCCGACGGCACGATGCGTAATGACAGCAGAATGTTTATCGAAGACAAAGAAAGCTATTTATTTTCGGTGCAACAAGCTGGTTTACCAGAAGATGTAATTTCCAATATCGAACTTAAAGATACCAGTGCCGGTTTACAAATGGTGGATAGTCCAGGAACTAGGTCAGCTTTCTCTGGTATTACTGGTTTTGACTTGTATGAAGATTATCGCGGGGAATTCGTATTATCAGCTTTTTCACCTATAAATGTGGTCGGAATTCAATGGGCCATCTTTTCCAACTTACAGGAAGATGAATCTTTAGAACGGTTGGAATCTTTAACCTCTGAAATTACCAAAGTTGGTATTTATATAGCTCTAATTATTCTAGTTGTTGGTGGAGGTGGGGGTTTCCTATTCTTCGGTAGAATTGCCGCTCCAATTAGTCATATGGAAATAATCGTTAATAAAGTTGCAGGAGGAGATTTAACCGCTCGGGCCGATATTCAGACTAATGATGAACTAGAAACTTTAAGTAGAGCCTTTAACGGTTTGCTTGATGATCGGCTTACCGCTCTGGCTAAAGCTGAGAAAGAAAATGAAATGCTTAATAACTCTATTATTGAATTGCTTAAAGCTTCTTTCCAACTTAGTCAACGTGATTTAACCGTACAAGTTCCAGTTACTGAAGATGTTACCGGCCCACTGGCTGATGCTATTAATCAGATGGCTACTGAAACTAGTAAAGTGTTGTTGAATGTAAGACATGTTACCGAACAAGTTGAAAATGCTTCACATCAAGTTAAAGTTCAGGGTGATAAGGTTTCTAAAGTGGCCGAGAAGGAACGTGAAGTAGTGGATGACACCATTACCGAACTTTCTTCAGCAGCTGAAGCTATGACTAAAATTGCAGAGGTTGCAAAATCTTGTAATGAAATTGCTACTCAGGCTACTCGCACTACTCAAACAGCGTTGAGTACAGTGACCAACACAGTTAACGGTATGGGCGAAATTCGGGAAGCTATCCATGAAACAGAAAAACGGATTAAGCGACTTGGAGAACGGGCCCAAGAAATTAGTAGTATCGTTGATATAATTAATAACATTGCGGAACGTACTCACGTATTGGCTTTGAACGCTAGTATGCAGGCTGCGGCAGCTGGTGAAGCTGGACGTGGTTTCTCGGTGGTTGCAGATGAAGTGCAACGACTTGCTGAAAGTTCTCGTAATGCTACTTCACAGATTTCGGCATTGGTTAAAAATATTCAGGTTGAAACTAATGATACGATTGCTACGATGGATAAAGCTATTGGGCAGGTGGTTGAAGGTTCACGGCTTGCAGAACGGGCTGGTGAACAGATGAAAGATACCCAGAATACAACTGCTAATTTGGTGCAAGTGGTTGAACAAATTGCGATGGCTTCCAGACAGCAAGCTCAGATTAGTAATGATTTACAAGAGAGAGCTGGTACAATTCAAATTAGTACGCGTGAGACTGCTAAACAGTTGGAAGAACAGACCATTCAAACAGAAAGACTGGTAGAATATTCACAACAGTTGATTGAATCAGTACGGGTATTTAAGTTGCCAGATTTAGATTTAGATTTGGATGAGGAAATTTAAATTTGAACCTGAAATATAGCAATTCATAATTATGAATGAAATTTGGCCTGAAATTTCAAGTTCTGAATTTGTATTGATATAACTCATTCAATTGGGAAATGCTATAGTTTA
>DAOUSR010000186.1 GCA_030627125.1 Thioploca sp. | reverse complement strand
TTTGGCAAAATAGATACAACGAAGACCGCCTATTTCTCTTTTGGCGAACCTATGGAGATACCATAATTAATGCTTTTTCTACATCACCTAATAATTGATTGCCAACAGCAGCCGGATGTTTGTCGTTACTAACAGCTACAATTGCTTCTATTCTAATCAATATTTCTCGCACTGTACCACCAGATTGATTACGTTTCCTAGTTTCTTTTAATTCCCATACTGAAAGTGCTGGAACAATATTTCGTTCAATAACTGATTCTTGTCGATAAACATTACCAGAGCCAATATTATTATCATATCCATTGTCTTTTGTTATAGTTTCAAGCTGAGCAATAATACGTTCAATAATTTGTTCACGTATTGTTTTCATATTAAGTAAGCTACATTTGAATTTACCATATTGTAACATTTGAATTACTGTTGTTCAATTTTGTCTGACTTAATATAGTAATTCCCAATTGAATGTATTATATCAATGCAAATTAAGAACTTGATATTTATATCGAATTTAATTAAGAATTGCTATAATCTATCAACCGCCCCTGTTAATGATGCTAATAATTTCCATAACTCCTCATCCAATGAGAAATTAGGGGAGATTTAAAATTAATTTTAGTAGTATCAGTTAGAACTTTAGCAACAATTCAGATAATATGATAATTATTTTTCCCCATTTCTTTGGCACGTAACATAGCTGTTTCTGAGTATTGAAGTAATGTTTCTATCTCTTTAAGCTCTATTTTTGGACAAAAACATATGCCAATATTACAAGCAATTTGTATAGTCTGCTCTCCTATTAAAATTAATACAAGACTTAAGACGTTGAGCGATAGTTTTAATTACTTTATCACCTTTATCAAATCCAAATTGTTCGTTAATTGACTTAAAATCATCTAAATCTATAAATAGTAAAGCTAAATGTTCTGATTGGCGGCATATACGATCTAGCTATTCTTCAAATAAAGATTTATTTGGTAATTTAGTTAAAGCATCATAATGAGTTAGATAATAAGTCCGTTGTTTATCTATGGAATTCATATCAGAATAAACTGCTATATAATGGGTAACATTATTATCCTCTCCACGAATAGCATTCATTGATACCCAAACTAAATAATCTTTTCCATCCTTATAACAACTCCAAATTTCACCATTCCAATGACCAGTTTTACGGACTGTAGCCCACATTTCTACATAAAATTCTGCATCATGTTTCCCAGAACGTAAAAACCGAAAATTTTTATCTACAATTTCTTCATACTTATAACCAGTAATCGATAGAAAAGATTGGTTTACATTGATAATATTACCTTCGGAATTAGTAATCAAAACTGCGTCTGTGGTTGTTTCAAATACTTTATCCGCAAGATGAAGAGAAACTTTAGCTTGTTTATGTTCTGTAATATTTTCAACTATTTGGACAAAAAATTTAGTTATATCATTTTTAACTATAGAAGTTGTCAAACGAGCCCATGCAATAGATGAGTTTGGCATAAAAAAATATTTTTCTACCTGATAATGTTCACGAGTTCCATCTAATAATTGCTGATGTAATGTTGTTTCCACTTCTGTATCATAAGAATGGAATAATTTATTGGATAATTTACCATATAATTCTGTTTCTTCTAGTCCCAGCATAGTTTGGATTGCTAGATTACTGTGAATAATCTTACCATCCATGTCCAATAAAGCTATACCTATTGCAACTTGTTCAAAAATACCACGAAATCGAATTTCACTTTCACGTAGAGCGATATCTGAAAAACGGGCTTGTAACAGAATTTCTACACGATGTCGCAAAACTGCCCAATGAACTGGTTTAGTTATATATTCTGCTGCTCCAACTGCAAACGCTTTATCCACCGAATCTTCATCATCCAAAGATGTGATCATAATTACAGGAACATCAACTCCACCAGGTAATTTTTTTAATTCAGAACATGCTACAAATCCATCCATAACTGGCATAGCGGCATCCATTAGTACTAAATCTGGACGACAACGTTGAAATTCTTCTAATGCTTTGGCTCCTTCACCTGCCACAATAACACGATAACCTTTTCCTTTAAGTAGGTTTTGCAACATACCACGCATAAAAATATCATCATCAACTATCAGTAGTAAGGGCTGTTTTTCTGTAAACATTATGGCTCTCTATTCAAGATTTTGTAGCTTTAATCCTAACTATTTAGGAATAGTTTAAATATATTGAAAACATTTAATTTAGTAAATATATCACAATCTAGCTTTCCTAAACAAGCTTAAGATATTATGTATAGTATAATCTATAATTACTATCAAGGATATTTATCTAGGTAAAAATTATGGTTTGATAAATTAGTTGCCGCTCTTGTCAACTTGAGGTGTAACCCTATTTAGGAAAGATGTCTATTATAACCTTAGTATTTATTATACTTTGCATAACATCAATTACAAATAAAAATGTCCAATCAAATCCCTGAAAAAATTAGCAAATTTATAGAATTCACCAAAAATCTAGAAGGTTATGAAAAAGGTGAAGCTCAAACTTTTTTGAATCGATTGTTTCAGGCATTTGGTCATGCTGATTGCCATGAAGCGGGGGCAGTATTTGAGAAAAGAATCAAAGTGGGTAAGAGAACTAAGTTTGAAGACCTCTTATTGCCGGGCAAAGTTATTATTGAAATGAAGTCCAGAGGGCACTAAAAGGATTGAAAAGTTATTTTTGTTTGCCTAAAATAGCTAAATATACCTGTTTTCGTTCAATTGATATTACAATTCTGCCTTGTGAAGCTAATATGGTAGTTGCAAGCGATGATTTTTTTATTCTCGGTATTTTAAATTCTAAACTGCATTTGGATTGGGTATTGGCTCAAAGATCAACTTTGAAATCAGATACGAGATATACTAATACAACTTGTTTTATGACTTTTCCGTTTCCAGCCAATGTAACAAATATGCAAAAGCAAAAAGTTAGAAAGATAATGACAGAATTAGAAAATTTTCGGACTCAAGAAGCAATATCCCGTAACTGCACAATCACAACGCTTTACAACAATTTTTTCCATGAACCATCCAGTAAACTATTTAAATTACACCAAAAACTCGATAAATATGTATGTAATTGTTATGGCTGGAAATATAACAATACTATATCTTATAATGATGAAATATTTAACTTAAATACGGAAATTAGTTCAACCCACTTATAAAAAATGGCTAATATATTAGGAATTGGCAATGCTACACTAGATATTATCAATAAGGTTGCTGGTTATCCGGTGGAAGATTCTGAAGTACGGACTATTAGCCAAAGTGTAGTTCGTGGTGGTAATGTTGCTAATACTTTGGTAATATTAAATCAATTAGGGCATAATTGTACTTGGGGTGGAGTGTGTGTAAACGATCCTTTTGGGCAACAAATTATAGCAGATTTAAATAGTTATGCGATTAATACTAATTATTGTAGACTGGAATCCCAAGGTTCAGTACCAACTTCTTATGTAACTTTAAATCAACATAACGGTTCTCGTACTATTGTTCATCACCGTAATTTACCAGAATTTAGTTTTACTGATTTCCAAGCCATTGATCTTAGAACTTTTGATTGGATTCATTTTGAAGGTCGCAATGTCACTGAAATAGGTAAAATGTTAGCTCGAATACGACAAATTTATCCTGATATTACTATATCATTAGAAGTAGAAAAACCTCGTCCTAATATTGAAAATTTGTTTTCCCAAGTAGATTATTTGCTATTTTCTAAAATTTTTGCCCAGTTTCATACTAATAATGCGGCATTGTTTTTGCAAAATATACATAAATTCTCTGCTGCTAATCTTATCTGTGCTTGGGGTGTAGATGGTGCTTATGCGTTAGATACTGCTGGAAATATATCGCATAGTAGTGCTTATCCACCATCAAAAGTTGTTGATACTTTAGGAGCTGGTGATACATTTAATGCTGGTATTATTGACAGTTTAAGTAAATACCACAATTTAACAACAGCACTTAGCCATGCTTGTCAATTAGCTGGTAAAAAATGTGGGCAAGTTGGTTTTAAAGGATTGGTTAAGTATTGATATGAATTTCTTAAAATATTTTTTAATAAAATAGGTTTTGAGATGAATCTTTGGATTCCTACGAACTACTTTACAGGATTGCCAGACAAACATTATGAAAATACCAATGCGATTAATAAAATATGCTCTTGTATTGATTTTAATGGCTAATTCTGTAGCAGAGGAATATAATCCTGTGGATATGGCAACAGTTGTAAATAATAACAACAAATTCGCTTTAGAACTGTATGCACAACTGAAAACCGATGACAACTTAGTTTTTTCTCCTTATTGCATTTCAACTGTAATGGCAATGACTTATGCTGGTGCTAATGCCAATACTGCAAACCAAATAGCTCAAACTTTACACTTTTCTGATCACAATCTGCATGAAAATTTCCAAAAGTTGCAAGTTAATTTTCAGCAATTTAATCTTGAGTTGCATATTGCTAACGCACTTTGGGGTCAACAAGGTCATAATTTTCTTACTGATTTTAAAAATAAACTCAAAAATTATTATCAAAGTGAATTACAAGAAATTGATTTTACAACTAATTATGAACATGCACATAATAAAATTAATTCTTGGGTAGAAGAAAAGACTACAATAAAAAAATTAATTAAACCAGGAATTATACAGCAACTTACTCGTTTAATCTTGGTAAATGCTATTCATTTTAAAGGTCAATGGATAACCCCTTTTAAATCAAGTACTCCAGCACCATTTTGGTTGAATGCTAAACATAATATTGAAGTAGCAATGATGAAACAAAAAGGCTACTTTTCTTATGTGAGCAATGATACTGTACAAATATTGGAATTACCTTATGTTGGAGATATTTCCATGCTAGTTATATTACCCAAAAAAAGTCTGGCTAAAGTAGAAAGTTTACTTGACAAACGTTTGAATAACTGGTTATCGCATTTACGTTCGCAACAAGTAAGAGTTTATCTACCAAAATTTAAAATCAATGCAAACTTTGAATTAGCAAAAATTTTATCCTCAATGGGAATGAAAGATGCATTTGATAATAGAGCCGATTTTTCTGGAATAGATGGAACTAAAAAATTATATTTGTCTGCTGTTATTCATCAAGCTTTTATAGAAATCAATGAAAAGGGAACTGAAGCGGCGGCTGCAACTGGAGCAGTATTCAATACCAGAGGTATTACACCAGCTATTCCTAAATTTAAAGCAGATCATCCTTTTATTTTTTTTATTCGCCACAATCCTTCCAACAGTATTTTATTTATGGGAAGAGTGGTTAACCCTAATTCTTAATGCTTAATGCTTAATTATGGATTGAAAATATTTAAGTATTAAAGTGTTAAGTGTTCATAATTTAAGAACAAAGTATATATGACAGATTCTAACTTAAATCCTCTTTGTGTTGACTTAGATGGAACTCTAATCGCTACTGATTCCTTATGGGAAAGTATCTTAGTACTATTACGGCAAAACTTTTGGTTAAGTTTTTTGCTACCCATTTGGTTATTAAAAGGTAAAGCCTATTTTAAACATCAAATTTCCCAATATTCTTCTTTAGATGTTGCAACTTTACCTTATAATGAACAAGTATTAGATTTTTTAAAGCTTAACAAAGACCGTAAATTAGTTTTAGCAACCGCCGCTAACCAAAAAATTGCCCAGGCAGTAGCTGAATATCTACAAATATTTGATGAAGTAATGGCTAGTGATGAACAAGTTAATCTGATAGGAGTAAACAAACGAGACGCTCTCCAGAAAAAATTTGGAACTTATAGTTATATAGGCGATTCTAGTGCTGATATACCTATTTTACAAGCTGCTCAGGAAGCCTACTTGGTATCTCCTAGTCCTTCTCTTCTACAACAATGCCCGGCCAAAAAAATATTTGTCGCACCTAAACCAACCCTGAAAACTTGGCTTAAAGCTTTGCGTCCACACCAGTGGGTAAAGAATGTATTGATTTTTTTACCATTAATGTTAGCTCATCAGATATTAGACACAGCGAAATTAACGGATACAATGTTAGCTTTTTTCGCCTTTAGTTTAATGGCATCAGCAGGTTATGTATTAAACGATTTATTGGACTTGGCCGCAGATCGAATGCACCCTTCCAAAAGAAGACGCCCATTTGCATCTGGTAAATTGCCAATTCAATATGGTTTACCTA
>DAOUSR010000039.1 GCA_030627125.1 Thioploca sp. | reverse complement strand
TTCTATAAATATTAACTTTCCCTCTTGTCCACATTTTTTAAACCAAATACCTTATTTTACATATAATTTTGTTGGGCTTCCTTACGTCAGCCCAACCTACGTGCTACCATGATAGAAATCATGATATTCCTTCTAAACCAAATGTGCATTATGAATTTTAATTAAAATGAATGACCAAAAACATTATAATTTACCTAAACATCAAACATTTTACATTAATAGTTTCATAGATACATTTCTAATAAAAAAACGGCAGAGTTTATGGCGTACTACATTATTAAAAATGGAATCAGAATCTTGGAATAATATTAGTACATGGGATTTGTGGGATGAGGATTACGCTGCTATAAAATATTGTAAAAAATGGAATAGCAGTTTGCGTAATTTGTTGAACACATCTTTCATGAAAAGATATAAAAATACTCTTACATTAGTTGTTTACATAGGACATGATACAGGAAAAATAGAATATAGAATGTTACATGAAGTTCTTCTGAAAGAGATTTTTATACTTGAAGGTTTTGTTATTATAGAACCATATTATTTAGCATTAGCTATAAATCATGATGGTGGAATATGTGTTTGCCAAAAACCATCTCAATAATTTTTTTCACTTGATTCAGATAATTCCAAACCAAATTTTATATTGTCCATTAAAATTATAGTTGGCTCAGTTAAGTTATCTAAATCTTTGTCATCATTTTGTAATTTCAACTTTCCTAATACATAACCAATAAAATCTTCTAAACTTTGCACTGCTATGTTCTCAAAATTCACCAATATCCAATTATATTCTTGTTTAATCCAATTACAACGCTGTCCATCCCGTAAGTCATTGCAATTATGAATTAATTTCAGATAATTCAATAACGATGTCTTTCCACTGCCCTTAGGCCCAACTATAGCAACATGTTCTAAAGATTTTACAAATTGTTAAACGATAGGGAAAACTTTCCGCAATCTTAAAAATAACAGACTATGTTATAATAAAACTTAACTTAACAGCTAATTATAAATAAACGTCATACAACAGATTCATGAACAAAAGTTTCATTATACTAATCACTCTATTCATCGGTATAGGTCTATTTTCCCGTTTAGAACCATTATTAGATGAACAACGTATGCTTAATACCGTATCTGAAGATGGTTATCTGATGATGACAATTGCCAGAAATATGGCTCTTGGTTTAGGTATGAGTACTGCCGAAGGAACTATCCCAACTAATGGCACCCAACCTTTGACAACTTTTCTCTGGGCCGGAGCGTATTGGTTAGAAAATGGCGATAAGGTCAATTCCATATTCTGGATTACCTTATTACAATGCTTAATCGCTACGTTAGCAGCTTTTTTATTATGGCGATTTGGATTACAAATTTTAAAAGAACGGCCCAAACATAATTATATTGCCAGTTTAGCCGCCGCTACATGGTACGTGAGTCCATTTATTTCTAATCACACCATGAATGGATTGGAAACTGGATTCTATGGATTAATGGCGATATTAACCGTCATGTTTGTTATTGGCAGAAGCAAACCTTGGACTTTAAGTTATTCAATTTTTTTAGGAATTTTCTTAGGGATAGTGTTTTGGGTTCGTAATGATGCCAGCTTTTTAATCTTGGCTATTTGCTTAATCCATCTATTTATGGGAGACAACAAATTTTGGCATCGGTTTTGGCAAGTGAATATTATGGGTTTGACCTCTGTGCTAGTGGCTTTACCTTGGCTAATATACAATAAGCTAAACTTCGATAGTATAATGCCAATCAGTGGCCAAGCCCAAGCCTTAACCGCCGAATTAGGCCAAAATTTATCTGCTTTACCGCCAGTATTAGTAGAATATTTTTTCGTATTTTTACCAATTCCCAATAGCCTCCAAAAACTGTTACCAGTCGTACTGCTTTGTGTTGGTATATTGCTAGGAATTTGCTTCATTCTATGGCGTTTATGGCCACATTTAAAACTCCAAGAACGCCGATTATTTGTCTTAATTAGCATTTATATAACTGGATTTAGCTTATTTTATGGTTTATATTTTGGAGCCGTTCATTTCTTAAGTCGATATTTCTTTCCGGTGTCACCATTTTTAGCCTTGTTATGGGCTGCTATAGTAATTTGGGCATGGCAAAGTATTCCTTGGCAAGTATTACGCTATGGAACGGCAATATTGTTTATTGCGATAATTCTCGGTTTATTTGTACGCAATCAAACTAACAAAGTTAAACACCAGCATTTCCAAGTCGTAGAGTGGGTTAACCAAAATATTCCTAATGAAACTTGGGTGGCTGCGGTTCAAACTGGAACTTTAGGTTATTTCCATGATCGCACAATTAATTTGGATGGCAAGGTTAATCCAGAAGCTTTAGAAGCCCGTAAACATAGGCAAGTATTCCAATATATCCTTGATAGAAAAATTGAATATCTGGTTGATTGGGTAGGAATTGCTGAATGGGTAGAGAAACCACATGCTAAAGAATCTATTAGGCTTGGACAGCATTTTGATTTATTGGTGAAAGACCCGCAACGGAATTTAGCGGTGTTACGGAGGAAACTATAATGTCAAAACTCATATTTTACATCTTAATACTAGTTAGTTCAGTAGCATTGGCTCGGCCAGAAATTATTAAGGAAGGCATCTTATACTATTCAGATGAATCTTTCCAGACCGGTGTTGTTAAAGACATTGTTGCAGAAAAAAACTATGAAGAAGTCTATCAATTTTATACTTATTATGAAGTTGTATATGATGCAGAAGCAAGAGTGAAGATATTTAAAGAGTATAAAAAAGGAGAAGTACTTTTTGAAGAACATTATAGCTATGCTGATGATGGTAAAGTTACATCTGAAAAAATAATTGGTGAATGAATGCGTAGCAGGAAATGCTAGTAAAAACTAATAAATATTATGAATTATAAAGGATTATTGTTATCAATATATTATGAGGCAAAAAAGAATATCTCTTATGTTCAAGAAATTGACTCATCTAATTTGAATAATATTCAGATTTTATCTGAAAAGTGTTTTGTTCAAAAAGGTGTATATACAGTATTTATAACTTTATCTATTTATAAAATTCTTCATCCTGAACAAGATATTAGAAATCATCAAACCCAAATAGAAGGAGGTTTTTCCGGTAGAACAATTGATTATCAATTTATAACTCCAACATTAAAAGAATTAAACTTACCTTCAATGGCTGAAAGTGGATGGTTAACTCGTTCATTAGAACAGCCATACCCATATACCTTAAATTATGATGGAAAGATAAGTAATAAAGAAGTAAAAAAAGCTTTTTTGGAATTAGTGGATGCTATAGAAGTAAAATCAGCAAATCCCAAGCATCTTCTTATTGAATTATTAAGACGTATAATTATTTTTCAAAAAGAGAATCAAATCATTATTTCTCCATTAAAAAATCCAGAAAAACTTACCATTTTAAAATTAATAGGAGTATTAAATTCTCAATTTTCATTGAAATACAAAACTTTTGGTGGAGCAAAATTGCCAGTTCTTGCTTTTTATGCGATCTATGAAATCATAATAAGAGAAGTAATAAGATATAAAGATTGTAATTTAAAACCAATGAGTAGTCATACTGCTTCTGATAAAACATCTAAAAGTGCTGGGGATATAGAAATATTTAAAAACGATGAATTATTTGAAGTAATAGAAATAAAACTAGATAAACAAATTGATGCTAATATAGTTAGAATTGCTGAAGAAAAAATTATTAAGTTTAATCCAAAAAGATATTATATCTTGTCATATCATGGAATTAATAAAAACGAAATCCAAATCATAAATAATATTATAGATGCTGTCAAAAAAAAACATGGTTGTCAAATTGTTATAAATGGCGTTATTCCTACATTAAAATATTATTTTAGGTTAATCTCTGATTTAGAAAAGTTTTTAATTTTATATACGAAATTAATTCAAAATGACTCCGAGTTAAAAATTATTCATAAACAAAAATGGAATGAACTTATTTTGGAGTTACAAAATGAATTATAAGTTTATTGATCTATTTGCTGGAATTGGTGGTTTTAGGTTAGGATTTGAAAAACAAGGCTTTCAATGTGTATTTAGCTCTGAAATGAATGAACATGCACAAGAAATGTATTTTGCAAATTTTGGAGATAAACCTTTTGGTGATATAACAAAAATAAATATTAATTCAATTCCAAAGTTTGATATTTTGCTTGGAGGATTTCCTTGCCAACCATTTAGTATAGCAGGAGATAAAAAAGGATTTAATGATGCAAGAGGAACTTTATTTTTTGACATAGCCAGAATAGTAGAACATCATAAACCAAAAGTAGTTGTTTTAGAAAATGTTAAACACTTTAAAAATCACGATAAAGGAAATACTCTAAAAACTATTCTCTTAATATTAAAAAGTTTTGGTTATGAAATTAGTTGGAAGCTTCTAAATGCTAAAGATTTTGGTGTTCCACAAAATAGAGAACGAACTATTATTATTGCTTCTGCAAATCAGATAGAATTTGATTTTAATAAAATTAAGAACAGAACAGAGGTAAAATTAAAGGAGATTCTTGAAAATGAAAATTTTGAATATCTCGAAAAATCTGAATATACACTGATTAATAATCCCAAAAAACAAGTTTCAGGTTTAATTTTTGTTGGTTATAGAAATAAAAAAATCAGAAAAAATGGCGTTCGAGAAAATACGGAGCATTTATCCAGAGTACATAAACAACCTAATAGAATATACTCATCAGATGGAATACATCCGACATTATCTTCTCAAGAACCAACAGGTAGATATTTTATCTATCATAGTGGCAAAGTTAGAAAATTAACATTAAAGGAATGTTACCGTTTAATGGGATTTCCTGATGATTTCAAAATGATCGGCATCCAGTCTAAGCTTTATAACAGAGTTGGTAATTCAATTGTAGTTCCAATGGTTGAAGAAATAGCAAAACAGGTAAAATATCAATTATTTGATCCTAATTATTTATTGCAATATAAACCAAAACAAATGAATTTATTTTCCGATAGAAAAAAGCAATATAAAAAAGGAGAAGTACTCTTTGAAGAACATTATAGCTATGCTGATGATGGTAAAGTTACATCTGAAAAAATAATTGGTGAATGAATGTGTAGCAGGAAGTATGCTAACTCAATAACAGATATTAACAAAACTTTTAGTTTTAGGATTGCAAAATTTATCTTGCTTGCAAACTAAAGTTTGCAGTCCTATATCTTTATAAATATAACTTTGAATTTTATCTTAAAATGCTCAATAAATCAATATGCTGAATTATCTCAAATATTTACTATTATTTACCCTCTTAATCTCAATTAATTTACCAGTTAATGCCCAATTGACTGATAAAATTAATAAAATCTTAAATGCCAAATGTTTAGATGATAAAAAAACTTCTGTTAGTATAGTGGAAATGCCAGACGGTAAACTGGTTTATGCTTATAATACTCTTACACCGCTTTTGCCAGCATCTGTTATGAAAGTAGTAACTACTGCTGCTGCTCTGTATTATTTAGGGCCAGAATATCGCTTTAAAACCAAAGTATTACATAATGGAAAACATAATAATGATACTATAGATGGTGATTTAATTATTCGTGGCGGTGGCGATCCTAGATTTTCCACTGAAACTCTTTGGCATATCGCTACCCAAATAAAACATAGTGGCATCAATAAGATAGCAGGAAATTTAATTGTAGATACCCATTTTTTTGATGATTATGATCGAGCTCCTGCGTGGAAGGTTGAGCGTACTCAAAAAGCTTACGATGCTAAATTGGGAGCATTATCTTTAAATTATAATTCCATTGCTATCCATGCTCTTCCTGAGGGTAAAGTTGGCGAACGGCTAAATGTTTGGTTAGAACCAGCTCCAAGTTATATTAAGTTGATTAATAATACCAAAACTATAAAACGTGGCAAAAATACAGTCTGGGCTAGTCGTAGAAATAGTGAGAAATTCCCAGACCAAGTGAATATGTTAGTAAAAGGTAGACTACCTATTCATTCTAAAGAAAAAATTATTCGGCTTAACATTGAAAATCCTGCCCGTTATACAGTTGAAACTTTTAGGTATTTATTACAAAAAGCTGGAGTAACAATAGATGGTGTAACTAAAGTTGCCTCATCTCCAATTAGTGGTACCGAACTTTATTCACATTTATCAGAACCATTATCTTTGATTTTGAAAGAATTAAATACATTTTCTAACAATTTCACTGCGGAACAAATAATTAAGACTATTGCAGCTGAAAGATTTGGAACTCCTGGTTCCCATGCTGAAGGATTAAAATTAGTTACAGACTTTTTACGAATTATTAACGTTAACGATACAGGTATAGCTATTGTTGATGGTTCTGGTTTGTCCAGAAAGAATTTGATGACCACTAAAGCGATTACTGACTTACTTGCAGCAATGTATTCACGATTTGATTTTGGGCCTGATTTTATCACATCTTTGCGAGTTTTAGGCACTAATGGTATTAATTCTAAACGGTTATCCAATTCACCAGCGAAAGGTCAAATTCGAGCTAAAACTGGTACTTTAAATAAAGTTAGTACTTTAGCTGGTTATGTAGCTGGTAATAATGGCAAAGTGTTTAGTTATGCTTTATTTTTGAATAATAATCGTTGTGGATACTGGAGAGCCGATAAAATAGAAGATAAAATTGTTACAGCTATTTATGAATTGAGCGGTGATAGTATTGAACCTTAGTTGCTAGATATTGAATATTTGTAGGGGTAATCCTTTACTCTAACTTGCTAATTTAAAATGAATATATTCTCACAAAACTATTCTCCTAAAATCATGGGAATTTTAAATATTACCCCAGATTCTTTTTCTGATGGGGGAAAATTTATTGCTACCAAATCTGCTGTTGAACAAGCTCGTTTAATGATTCAAGAAGGTGCTGATATTATTGATATTGGTGGAGAATCAACTAGACCAGGAGCTAAATTAGTATCAATTCAAGAAGAGCTTGATAGAGTTATTCCAGTAGTAGAGCAAATTCGAGCTGAATTTCCAATTACTATTTCGGTTGATACCAATAAAGCTACTGTCATGTACGAAGCAATTCGGGCTGGTTCTGATATGATTAATGATATTATGGCCTTACGAGGTGAAAATTGCTTAGCCACTGTTGCTAATTCTAAAGCTCAAGTCTGTTTAATGCACATTCAGGGTGAACCACGAACTATGCAAAATAATCCACATTATGATGATGTTGTGAGTGAGATAAAAGATTTTTTGTTAGAGCGAGTAAAAATTTGTTTGGATTCAGGTATCGCAGCAAATCGAATTATAATAGACCCTGGGTTTGGATTTGGTAAAACTTTAGAGCATAATTTAACTTTGATGCGTAAATTAGTAGATTTTACTAAACTTGGTTATCCAGTTCTAGTAGGAGTATCACGCAAATCAATGATTGGTACAATATTAAATAAATCGGTTACAGAACGTTTGTATGGTGGTATTGCCTTGGCAGTTTTAGCTGTGAACAGAGGGGCTAACATAATTCGTACTCATGATATTGCGGCAACAGTTGATGCTATAAAAATAGTTCAATCGGTAAATGTGCTTAATTCTTAATGAAATGAGGGGATAATATGAAACGTGTGAGATGGAAAGCAAATTATTCTAGAGGAATTCCAGAGACAGATAATCATAATAAAAATTTAGTTAATATTTTAAATGATTTGGTTCTAAAAGCTAGTCAATTGGAACATTGTCAAGATTTATCAGATTTACATAAACGGGTTAGCGAACTTGCTGGAGTTATGTTGCAGGAAAAACAAATAGATGATGTGCAATTTAATGGAATTCAAACTTTACTTACCAAAGACTTGCCTTTAGCAGCAAGAGGTACTCCGGCTTGTCATAATTGTGATTTATGTGATTATTTAGACGAACAAGTGGGACAATGGTTTAAATAATAATTTCTGTCACTAGGAAAGGTATTCGTGATGGCAAGACATTTAGCGGTGAAACATTATCATTATTAATAACGGTTTTGTCATGGCGTATTTCTCTAATTTTACGTGGGGTCTTCTGCTAAGTAATTTACTAAATTTTTCATGAATTCATTGAGTTAGTTTTATTCGCTTTATAATACCATGTTTTCTTTTTAATTTCTTTACTTTGATGCAGCCCTCCCGACACGTCCGGTCTCGTGATTCCGCACTAGCTCCGTCCCACCGTTTTCCCCATGATTTAACGCTGAGCTTGTTCTAAAATATTATGAAACTACGCTATACTGTTTTTTCAAATTTTTAAACTGCTGCTAGTTGCGGATTACTCGATTTCGGTTTATTTCTCCATTATATACAAACGTGAAAAGCTATAAGTTACAGAAATTAGCTTTTTCTCGTACACACATCAAGTTTATTAATAATGCTGCTATAAAATATCGTTGAGATTTGTTTACATTGGATATTTGCCCTAGTTTCTAATATATTCATGAGAACCTTTTTTGAAAATTTGGCTAATTATCTCACAAATTGGATTTTCGCTTTCATCTACTTCACTAAAACTGTCCGAACCATTGAGCTTTTTTTAAAGTGTCATTTATTTCTCAATTTTAAGTTTAACAGATAACACTTATCTTAGTCATATAAATTATAAGGAATAATAATGGCCAATAAGGAGCATGTAGAGATTTTAAAACAAGGAGTATCTGTATGGAATCAATGGAGAAAAACAGCAGCAGGCTCTAATCCTGAACTATCTGGAGCTAATTTATCTGGCCTTAATCTTGCCGATGCTGATTTGTTTCGAGTTAACCTCAATAAAGCTGACTTAAGTAAGGCTAATTTAGCTGGAGCAAATCTATCTAATTCTAATATTAGCGAAGTAAATTTTAACCAAACTAATTTGACCGAAGCCAATTTAATTGAAGCCTATTTAATCGGAGCTAATTTATATAAAGCGGATATAACTGACGCAGATTTTTGTGGTGCTAAACTTGATGATATTTGTATTGATAACAACCGATTAATAAATTAGAAAATTATGGAACTAAATGTGACATGTGTTACAATACAATTTTTCCTGGAGAACTTAAATGAATAAATATCATGGCGTTATTAGAACTATCCATTGGGTGATGTTTATACTATTTGCCGCAATTTTCGTGCTGGGAGCAGTAATGATTGAATTTAAAGAATGCTGCGAACCTTGGAACATGTACGGACTTCACAAATCTACCGGAGTTTTGGTATTATTACTGGTATTATTACGAATTATAGCCCGTAAAAAAACTACAATACCTCTACATCCAGACTATGTCACTCCAATCCAACATAAGATTGCCCAAAGCGTAGTTTATTTATTGTATTTATTGATGATAATTGTACCAATAAGTGGTTACATTATGTCAAATGTACATGGACATCATGTGGATTTTTATGGTTTACAACTACCGATGTTATTTCCAGAAAATCCCGAATGGGAAGGAATAACTTCATCTATGCATTACTACTTAACTTACTCTTTTTTAGGTGTTTTTTTGCTCCATATTATCGGAGTTATTAAACATCATATAGATAATAAAGATATATTAAGTCGAATTACTTAAAAATAGGATTGCCAATATTGATTGTAGGGGTAATCCCTTGTGGTTACCCCAATTTTAAAAAAGGGCAACCATAAAGGATTGCCCCTACATAAAATTATAATTTGTAGGGGTAATCCCTTGTGGTTACCCTACGAATTGACCAAATCCACCAAGTTAGAACCTATTTAGTCATCAATACTTCAACTCCTTCCCATTTATCTGGAACACCATGCTCTTGATAATGATTACAACGAGTTACATAAATATGGGTAGCTTTATCATCAGCATAAATTTGTAAAACTTTATTAAAATAAGAAAGTGCTTGAGAAAATTCTGCACCTCTGTATAGAGCAATCCCCTGTTTAAAATTTGCTAAAGTTTGTTTCTTCAATTTAACAATTTCTGGCAAATCACCATCAAAAACCTCATAAACGGTAACTGGTTTAGATTTACCTTTTACTCTCACTTTATCCACATCTCGGATCAGATATTGAGAAGCATTGGTCAAATGAGTATAAGTAGCTTCTGAAATCAGTAATGAAGCTCCATATTGCTTAGTCATGCCTTCAATACGAGAAGCTAAATTAACCGCATCAGAAATGACCGTACCTTCCATACGGGTTAAACCACCAATAGTTCCTAACATTAATCTACCAGTATGTAGTCCAATCCCTATTTTAATACAATCAAGCCCTTTCTGTTGCAAAGTCGCATTATATTGCAGAAGGGTTTTTAACATTGCAACTGAACCAGCAACCGCATCGTCAGCATTGGTGGGAAATAACGCCATGATTGCATCCCCAATATATTTATCTATAACTCCATGATATTGATAAATAACTGGTTCCATTTGACCTAAATAAGAGTTAATAAATTCAAAATTATCCTTTGGTGTCATTTTTTCTGAAATACTAGTAAAATCTCTGACATCTAAGAATAAAACCGTCATTTCTTTTTCTACTTGATCACCTAAGTTAATTTCGATAACACTTTTTTTGTCTAATAAACTCAAAAATTCTTTGGGTACAAATCTTTCATAAGCTTTATTAACCTTCTCTAAATCTTCAAACACTTCTTTTAATTGCATTGCCATGCTTTTAAACGACTTAGCAAGATCACCAATTTCATCAGAACGTTCAATAGGTAAATCTTGTTCCCATTTACCGGCCATTAGTTTTTGAGCTGCCGCATTTAAACGTAATACAGGCATTACCGGCCATTTAGAAATTAATAAACTAACTATAATAGCAATCACTAAAGCGATAAAACACAATAAAATTGTAGTACGAGTGTTAGCATTAATATGTTCCATAAAGTCGGATTCTGGAATCACTACCACAATTAACCAATCAATTCCACGTTCATCTTGTAATGGTTTAACCTGTAAATATTGCCTTTGACCATAAAGTTCAAATTCTAAATTTTTACTAGCTTTTATATTATCTAACATTTTGAAATATTTAATCAAATAATTTACAGAATGGCTAATTGACGGAATTTCGCTGTGTTGAGCATCAAGCCGTTGTACTTCTTTATTTTTGGGGTTTAATAGATACGGTTGTTCTTCAGTCGAAGAGGCTACTATCATTCCAGAACGTTCCATAATAAAGGTTTTACCGGTCTTACCGATTATTAACTCCCTTAAAAAGTCACTAATTTGGGACAAAAATATGTCAGTTCCTAAAACACCTTTTAACTTACCATCATTATCATAGAAAGGTTGATTAGCTGAAACTGTTTGAGTTACAGCTAAATTAAAGTCATTAGCATCCAGTAAAGCATAAATTTCACTCCAAATTGGTTTATTAGCTTTTACTGCACTTTTATACCAAGGTCGTTGGTATGGTTTGTAATTTTCTATCGGATTGGTTAACTTTTCTTGGTAACCTTCACTATTAGCTAAGTATTCGGCAGTCACTGTATAGAGGTAAAAAAGGTTTTTTTTATCAGCATTAGGAGAATTATCTTCCCTGCGTTCTGCTCCAATGTATTGACCGTCTTCACCAGCAAAAGAAATATAACTAGTAGAGTCAAACATTTGCAACTGCTTCCAAAAAAAATGCTGAATTTCTTTTTCTTTAGATAAATCTAATGCTCCAAGGCTTAGCGTATCAGAATTGATTTGGTTAATTAAATGAGGAGTTTTTAAATAACTTAGTAAATGTTGCTCGATACGAGTAGTTATTTCATTACGCAGCACAGTAGTCAATTCATCAATTGCTTTTTGCCCATTACTGAATGATAGATAACCAATTAAGCCAACTACTGCTATGAGTTGAATAATAAATGGTACTATCAGGACAACTCGAAGCGGAAGTCGTCCAGCTAATTTGGAAAAATAACTAATCAAGGATTTAATTTGCATAACTACAATTGTAGTCCACCAGAATATTTATAAAATAAATAGCCAAATTTTCATACTTAAGATTTTATAATCTCAGAAAATTAAACAATGAGTATTAAATTAGAATTTGTGCAAAATTTGGGCAAATTGTTACTTATTCCAGATTTTTTATTAGACCTATTTTATTAAAAAGTATCTAATTAATAGTTTATAATATTATCTAATTAATTGTAATTGATTTTAAAGTATAAACTTATAAATTAAATGTTTTTAGAAATTATTAGTCACAATTATACATTTGGTAAAGTAAAATAAAACTTGCAGCCTTCATTTTGATATGTCTCCACTCCAACTTCGCCACCTAGTCTGTCTACAATTTGTTGGACTATGGATAAACCTAAACCATGCCCTTCTAAGTTACCAGTATGTAAACGAGTAAAGGGAGTAAATAACTCGGCACCTTCGCTAATACCATCCCCATTATCAAGTACCCAAAACCGTATCATATTATCATCTTGCTCTGAACCTAATTCTAATCTAGGTGGTTTACCACCGTATTTCATAGCATTAGTCATATAATTAACCCAAATTTCTTCAATCCAAGGAGCATAACCTTGTGCTACTAACCAACTATCTGGCAGGACAATATCAGCTTGAAATTCTTTGCTCATATAGGCTAAACGTTGGATAACTTGCTCAATAATATCAGACATATTTAATGGTTGAATTTTAATATTAGTTTGTTTCGAAACTCCAGCTAATAACAATAAAGATTCAATAATACTAACCATTTTATGCCCGGATTGTTTAACCATATGCAAAGTTTCTATAGATTCTGTATCTGGAAGAATACCAACCACACATTCTTCGGTTAGCATTTCAGAATAACCAATAATTGCATTCAAGGGATTTTTTAAATCATGAGCTACAGTACGAGCAAAAGCATCTAGTTCCATATTGCGTTTTTCCAACTCACAAGTACGTGCTTCAAGTTGTTTTTTTAAATTAGAAAAATTTATCTGTGCAGTAACTCGAGCTAAAACTTCTTCGTGTTGAAATGGTTTAGTAATATAATCAACCGCACCCAATTGAAATCCCTTAACTTTATCAACCGTATCTGCTAATGCAGTCATAAAAATGATAGGAATTTCTTTGGTATTTTCATCTTCTTTAAGGATTCTACAGGTTTCAAACCCATCTATACCCGGCATCATCACGTCTAATAAAACTAAATCAGGTTTCGCATATTTTACTTTTTGAATAGCCCGTTTACCATCTTGAGCTACTAATACTTTAAAATTATTGGTGGTTAAAAATTCGTATAATACACTAACATTAGCCTGTATATCATCTACTATTAAGAGAGTACCTTGATTATAATTATCCATTTTTTTAACTGTTTAGCAGTGTTAAATTTAAGAGCAATCGCCCCCCGATATTCTCCTATTATGTTTGTCATTAAGGTAACCACAAGGGCAACCACAAGGGCAACCACAAGGGATTGCCCCTACAAATCAATATGTAGGGGCAATCCTTTGCCCTTAACTTAATGGCATTGAACCTAGAGGTTGGGAACGAGGGAAAACTAAAGTTTTGGATTCTACAATTTTCTCAACTTTAAAATTATTCCATATATTTTTCAACTAGTTCGCATATTTGTTCTTCAGCAAAGTCTTTGGCTAATTGCCTGATTTTACTACAAAAAACTCTTAATTTATTATCCGCAGCTTCCAGTTTATCAATCTGTTCAATAATACCACCAATATCACCCATCATAGCTAAATCAAATAATACTGATGCTTGTTTAGGTGATGGCCCTATAATTATTGTAGACTCTTCTTCCGTAGATGGAATTTCTATACTATCATCGTGAGTAGAAACATCATAAACCCAAGTCAAACCTAAATGAGTCTGCAATTGTTCCAATAAAATTTCAAATCGAATTGGTTTAGGTAAAAAATCATTACAACCAGCATCTAAGCTCTCTTGTTGATGGAAATCAAACACACTAGCGGAAGCTGCGATAATAGGAATAGTTTTAAACTCACTATTACGTAATTGGCGAGTAAATTCAAATCCATCCATTACTGGCATAACTAAATCAGTAATTACTAAATCTGTCACTGGCAAGTGTGTTAAGCCTTCTTTACCATTTTTGACTTCTATAATCTCAAATCCTAAAGGAATCAATAAATTGGATAATACCGAACGATTTTCCCATTTGTCATCAATTACTAGGATAGTTTTTTGCAATCCTTCAAAGCTAATAATTACTGGTTTTGGTTTCGTATCTGATTTAATTAAATTTTTTACTTCTGGTAACTTTAGTTCTAACCAAAAAGTGCTACCTTGGCCAAAAGTGCTTTCTACATGCAACTCTCCGCCCATCATTTCTACTAATTTTTTCGTGATAGAAAGACCTAAACCAGTTCCTTCCGCTCGATAATTTTGATCGCCAACTTGCTGAAATGGCAAAAATATTTTTTCTAGTTCATCTTTAGCAATTCCCGTCCCAGTATCTTCAATCTGAAATCGTATTTTGCCATTTTGATAACCAATTTTTAGGTTAATTCCACCTTGTTCAGTAAATTTAACCGCATTGCCTAACAAATTAATCATTACTTGTCGTAGCCGTTTTTCATCACCATTTACTCCAACTGGTAAGTGTGACATCGGCTCGTAGATAAAAGCAATGCCTTTTTGTTCAACCCGCATCTGAAACAGTTCACTAATCTCTTGAATAAACCTTTCAAAATTAAAATCAACAAAATACAGTTCTATCTTACCAGCTTCAATTTTGGATAAGTCTAAAATATCATTAATTAAAGTTAATAAGTAATCGCCACTGCGTTGAATAATTCCAATTCCTTCTTGTTGTTTATCACTTAGGGTTTTATCACGACTTAAAATTTGGGTATAACCTAAAATTCCATTCAATGGAGTACGAAGTTCGTGACTCATATTAGCAAGAAAGGTACTTTTAGCATAATTAGCTGTTTCTGCCTCAATTTTAGCTTGTTCAGCCGTTTCTTTGGCTAATAACAATGCTACATCTATTTTATTCCGTTCAGTAATATCCCTAGAATAACCAAGCATCGCAAAAATACTATGTGACTCATTATACATTGGGATTTTTATCGTATCAAAAATATGTAAGTTACCATCAGCAAAGGTTAGTGGAACATAAGGATTATGTAATATTTTTCCACTAAGTGCTTCTTTATCATCGGTACGAAAACCATTAATACCTTGTTCTATATCACCAAATATTTGTTCTTTAAGCAAACCAACTTCTAAATCATTTTTACCAAACATTTGCTCAGTTGTAGTATTCATGGCTTGAGCAAAACTTTTATTGACTAATAAATACCGATAATCTGTATCTTTAACAAAAATTAGATCAGGAGTAGCATCAATCACTATTTTCAATAATCGTTCAGATTGTTTAACTCGTTTAATAGTATCGTTTAATCTGGCTTCAGCTTCTTTTTCGGCTGTCATGTCAACATGGGTACCAACAAATCGAATGGCCTTACCTTGCTCATTCCATATAGCAAAACCTCTATCTAAAAGCCATACGTAATAATCTTTTTTGTGCCGCATTCGAAAATAAAATTCATATTTACTTATTTTCTTATCAATATAAGAATTTATCTTAGCAAAAGTCGGCTGAACATCGTCTGGATGTAATAGTCTATTAAATTCCTCAAGTTGATTATTAATTTCGTGATCAGCATATCCCAACATACTCTTCCAACGTGGAGAAAAATATATTTCATTAGTCACCAAATTCCAATCCCATAAACCGTCATTACTACCACGTAATGCTAAATCAAACCGTTCTTCACTTTTATATAATGCCTCGTTGGAGGTTTTTAACTCTTCCATCTGTTCAGCTAACATGTCAGCTACTTTATTGAAAACTATTGCCAGTTCACTGATTTCATCACCATGAGAATGGACAGGAACTTTACTGGTAAAATCACCTTGGCCGAATTTTATCGCTGCATCTTTTAAAGCAATAATGGGTTGAATAATCTTATTTGCAAAGAAAAATAAACTTATAATGGCAATCAATAATAAGCATAATCCCCATATAAATGCTTGATTGCGTAAAGTAATCATTACATCAAAAGCCTTGTGATTGGAATAATGCACAATTAAAGTCCATTGATTGCCGACAAAAGTTAAAAAACCTTGTTCTTTAGCGATTGTATAAAATATTTCCTTATCATTAAATACTTGTTCTAACGAGTCAAGAGTAATAATTTTTTGTAATAGTTTGCTACTAGTATTGGAATACAATAATAATCCATTTTGATCAACCAAATCAATAGAGATATTTTCATCTTTGTGGCCAAAAGTACTCAAAATATATAACCTTTCTAAAGGCATACGTGCTACCACTGCTCCAATAATATTATCCGCTTTATCTCGTACTGGTGCAGCAACAAACAAGATTACTAACTCATCTTCAAAATGAATGTCAGCCCCAACACTGATTATACCTTTATCAAATACATCTTGTACCCAACGTGAGTCGTGGGCAGTTTGGCCAATACTTAAGCCAGCAGTATCAGCAATTCTAACTTTATCAGCATCGAAAAATGATAATGAGATATATACTTTATAAGCATTACGATAATCTAATAATCGTTGGTTTAAATTGGGCTGAGTAGTATTAGGATTGTTAAAAGATGGATCACTAGCTAACATTTGGATATCTGCTGAACGTTCAAATAAAATTCGATCAATTTTGTCCATAAAATGAGTAGCACGTTCTTGCAAATGTTCTTTTATTTGTTTTTCAGTTGCTTGATATCCGGAATAAAATATAAATGAGCTAATAGGAATTATGCTTCCAAGCGTAAATATTAGATATAGTAAGATTAATTTAGTTGAAAATTTCATAGTTTTATTTATATTAAATTATACTCTACACAGTTTTTCTAAAATGGAAATTAGATTCAAATTTTAAAACCACATAAAGTATAAATATATGACTTATAAAGATTACATTCAAGCTCAACTTATGTTAATTTACAGACGAGCTGCTGCTAATAATGCTAAAGCAGATAAAGTTAAAGTAGGATTAGCTGGCGAACAAGTAGGGAAAACACTACTACCCAATACCATTAAATTGCGTACTTTATGATGGATTAAATTTTTATCCACAATTGATTCTGCTGGATTATTCCCCATAATTGTAGTTCCTTGTATATGCCCTTCAGTATTATTAATATGTAAAAAATTTATATCTTCAACTGGCAATGGAGCTAATATTTTTGGCAAAATTGCTGGCAATGTATCAAGCCCTCTTTGAGCATAGGTAGAATGTCCTGGATGCACTATTTTTGGCATATTAGGAGATGTTTCATTTTCGGTAACATAATTATCTGCACTTGGTAAATCTTCAAAAATAAATTTCATATAGCAACGTTGTCGCCATTTACCTCTTTCCACTCGCAAAGTAGACAAAGGAATGTTGAAGTTTTCTATAATACAAGCGGCATGTTTAGAACGATGCGGTCCATCATATAACATATAACCATTCCCAGTGATCATTGTGCTACCCTGAAAATTATCTACTCCGTCTAAATCTATACTAACGTATTGACTAACCTGTTCATGTAAACGCTTGCCTAACAGTGGATGGGTTAAATTAGAACGTTGTAATAAATAAGGATTAAAAATTGCGTTAGCTCCTAATACCACTAAGTCAGCTTTAGCAACCTGTTCCACGCCATTTTGCATATACCTAACTCCAGTAGCTTGGCCGCCTTCGGTTTCTACCGCTAAAACTTCTGCTGCCAATTTTAAGTTGATTCGTGGGTCTTGATATAAATAAGTCATTTCATTTTGTACAGTAAATTTGGCATCTGTTGGACATAACGTACAAACTCCTGAAGCACAACATAATGGCCGGTTATTTGTTGCTACTCTAGCTCTAGCTACTGGTTGTTGGAAATATAAATCTGGATAAGCTTGCTTTAATAATTTATCCGGGCCATTGAAACGATGTGGAGGTTGTGGGTAAGGTTGACTACGAGGAAACGGAGAACCATCATTAGGGCCTGATACTGCCATCACTATTTCTGCCTCAGTATAGTACTGTTCTAATTCATCGTAACTAATTGGCCAATCAACACCTACTCCATACTTAGATTTAAGTTGCAAGTCATTAGGCATCATACGTGGGGTACATCCTACCCATGCTCTTGAAGTTCCGCCAAATCCTATATAATGCGGCCATCTTTTAGCTGGAGTTGCATTAACTATTACTGATGGCGTACTACTTATAGTTTTATGTTGTAGTTGCCAACTGTGCGAATCATCTTTGCCTCGTTCTAATACTAAAATACGAGTTTTTTCACTTGCACGAGGTAAGTAACCATGTAAAAAAAAAGAACTAGCAAAACCAGTCCCAATCACAATAATATCAAAGTTTTCCAAAATACTCTCCCAATTCAGTATGCTTTTAAATCAAAAATAATGTTATTATTCTAACCTAAATATGTTTTAAAAACTTAATGATAGCAAATAATTTCAATATAGTTTATGGTGCAGAATCTTTGCCAAGTTTTGGACTCTTTTTTAAAACCATGTTAATATGTCCCAAACTAAATCCTGAATAATTAATATTATGCTAGAAACCACTTATTTAACCAACAATTTTTTGATCGCTATGCCTAATTTAGCTGATCCTAATTTTTTAAAAACTGTTACTTATATTTGTATGCACAATGAAGAAGGAGCTATGGGCATTGTGATTAATAAACCAATGGATATTAATTTAGGTGATGTTTTAGAACAAATGGATATTGAAACTGAAAACCCAAGTTCTATGCGATTGCCAATTTATGATGGTGGGCCAGTGCAACGGGAACGTGGTTTTGTACTGCATCAGTCCGATAAGACCTGAGGGCTACATCAAAGTAAAAATAACCTAAATATAACAATAGATTAATTAGTAAAAAAGATTTTCATAATTAAATAATTAGCTGAAATTAAAGATATTTTTAATATTGACAACATCCCA
>DAOUSR010000226.1 GCA_030627125.1 Thioploca sp. | reverse complement strand
TCTAATACAAATTGCCTGTTACAATCTTTACCAGCGTACTTGCCATTGTGAATACTTCCATATGATATTTTCTCAATTACATGTTGGAAATTTCATATGTCCGATATATTTTACCTTATATTATACACCACTACTTTGTTTAGGACTACCGAGAAATGAAATGCTCTGTATACATAGCAACAAGCACAGATGGTTATATTGCAACACCTTACGGTGGTAACTGGCTACATACAGCAGGTGATTTAAACGCTGATACTTGGGTCGTGGAAATTGATAATCAAGTTATTGGATTTATAGCGTTAATAGGTAATGAAATCGGTGGAATATTTCTTCAGCCAGAATATCAAGGCAAGAAAATTGGTAAGTTGATGATGGATAAGGCTCAAGAGATACACGGTGATCTTGAAGTGGAGGTCTTTGTAAAAAATTCGATTGGTCGTAAGTTTTATTCGCAATATGGTTTTGAATTGCTTGAAGAGAAAACTCATGAGCCAACGGGAGAAAAAATATTGCACCTGAAATTTACCTCTAACAAGTAAATAAAACTCGTAAAGTGTAAAATATGAATTAACTGTTTGAATTAGCTGGAGTGCAAAATTTATTTTGCATTGTTCTCAAATTAAAGTTTGAACTCCAACAGTTATTTTCTTATCAGTTAGAATATAAAGTTGCAGGGTCTTTCAATACTGGTTCCACAGTTACCCATTGTTCATCTTGTAGCTGTTGGAAGAAGCAGTTGTGGCGGCCAGTGTGACAAGCAACTCCTGTCTGTTCAACGCTTAACAGTATTACATCGTTATCGCAGTCAAGTCGAATATCTTTAATATGTTGAATTTGTCCAGATTCTTCACCTTTAAACCATAATTTGGTTCTGGAACGAGACCAATAAACTGCTCGTTTATGTTGAACTGTTAATTGTAGTGCTTCCCGATTCATCCAAGCTAACATTAAAATTTTCCCAGTTTCAACATCTTGAGCAATAGCTGGAACTAAACCCTGTTCATTCCAAGCAATTTTATCTAACCAATTTATTTGCATTTTTAGTAACTCTTATGATTTCTTAATCATAGCAATTCTTAATGAACTTCAAGATAAATATCAAGTTCTTGGATTGATATAATTCATCCAATTGAGAAATGCTATACAAGGTTCGCAAAATTCACTTTGCATTTTATCTAAGCTAATTCAATAAATATCATGCCTAGTGTTATAAACATTAAATTTTCCAGTTGGAGTAATCAAACGTTTATCTTTAATAACATGCTTAAGTTGGCGAGTTTTATCATCCACAATTACAATGGCAGATTGATATTTCTTGTCATTCCAAACTGAAAACCAAACTTCATCGCCAGCTTTATTATATTCTGGTTGCACAACTCGCTTGCTACCTTCTCCTACATCAGCCCATTCTGCAATCGGTAATATTTCATAACCAGCATCCAAATTGTTAATATTAAATACAGCGATAGTTTGATTTATCTTGGAATTAGCATTTATTGGGGTATCCACATACAGGTTTTTAGAATTGGGATGAGTCTTTACAAATAAAGAACCACTACCTTGACCCTTCATCGTTCGCACTACTTGCCAAGCATATTCAGGATGAGCATATGGATCAGTTCCAATCAGAACAATAGTATCATCACCTAGATGGCTAGTAGCCCATACTGGGCCAAACTCAGGATCAATAAAATTAGCTCCCCGACCCGAATGCGGAATTCCATCAACTTTTATTATTGCTGTCAGATTACCATCTCTGGAGTCAATAACTGCAACTTTATTAGATTTATCAGCAGCAGTTAAAAAATACCTTTTACTAGAATCTAAACCACCATCATTTAAAAATCGCACTGCTTTGATAATTTTAATTTGTAAATTGTCTAAATCTTTATAATTAACTAAAAAAACTTTGCCAGTTTCCTTAACATTAACAATAAATTCAGGTTGTTGATAGGATGCTACAATAGCAGTGACTCTGGGTTCTGGATGATATTCTTGAGTATCCACAGTCATGCCACGAGTAGAAATTATGCGTAAAGGTTCTAAAGTAGTACCATCCATAATTACAAATTGAGGTGGCCAATAAGTTCCTGCAATAGCATACTTATCTTCCCAACCTCTATATTTAGAAGCTGCTACTGAACGAGCTTCCATCCCAGTTTTAATTTTAGCAACGGTAGCTGGAATTTCCATCCATAAATCAATGAGATTTACTTTTGCATCTCGTCCAATCACATATAAATAACGTCCTGATGCGGACATACGTGAAATATGTACTGCATGACCAGTATTTATAATATTAATTATTTCCTTACTAGCTCCATCAATTAAGGCTATTTGACCAGCATCACGCAGAGTTAAAGAAAATATATTTTCAATATTATAGTTATTTAATTTCTTCGTAGGTCGTTGTGCGAGTGGGATTAAAACTTTCCAACTAGCTTTCATATCATTGATACCATATTCAGGCGGCACTGGTGGCTCATGTTGAATATAACGAGCCATAATATCAACTTCAGTTTCAGTTAGAACTCCTGACTTCCCCCAACTTGGCATACCAGCAGATGAACCGTAATTGATAAAAATTTTCAGGTAGTCAGTACCTTTGGCTTGGGTAATGTCTGGAGTTAACGGTTTTCCAGTGGCTCCTTTACGCAATACTCCGTGACAACCAGCACAACGTTTGAAGAAAATTTGTTTGGCAATGTTGAATTCTGCTAGAGTCAGGGAAGGAGCCGAAGGGGTAATAATGATCTTAGCACTAGCAGCATCAACCGCACTGGGAGCACTTTTAAAAGTTCTTTCTGTATCATAGCTTGGTGGGTGATGAGCAGGTATATCGCTATTTGTAGATTTGGGATTGATAATATTTTCTTCAGTAGCTTCTTCAATAAGGTTTTCAGTAGCATTAGGCACGCAAGTTTCAGTTTCTACACAACCAGATAATAAGATAATGGTAAATAGGCAAGCCAGTTTTTTAAGTTTCATTATTAGGTATCCTCACTTAAATTAATGAATTTTAAAGATTATATATGTTTTTATAGTTTTTAATTATAGCATAGTATTAAATGAAAAATTGTAATTTTTAAAAAATTATTTGGAGTATTAGATTTAACAACTCCATATTTTTACAACGGCATGATGGAAGCAGTAAAAGCCATGGCCAAAACTCAACCAAATAAAGATTTAACAATTAATCAAATATATTGTTGCTTTTTTAAATGGTTTAACTGGAGAATTTTTAGTAATATTATGTTATATTGTAATGATTTAATTAATCTCTATTAAACAACCATCTTTTTAAGGAAAAATAACTCATGGATAAACCAATTGTTGCTGACAAGAAGCCAATTAAAGTAGATTTGGATGCAGCTGAAACTTATTATTGGTGTAGTTGTGGTAAATCAAAAAAACAACCATTTTGTGATGGTTCTCACGCTGGAACTGATTTTAAACCAGTAGCATTTTCCCCTGATAAAACCGGTGAAGCATGGTTATGTCAATGTAAACATAGCAAAAAGCCACCATATTGTGATGGGTCTCATAACGATCTTTAAAATTATTGAGTCCTGCTAAGAAATCTGTAGGATATAATGTACGAAGGAAATTGCATATATTTTCTTATCGTGCATTATGGTTTTTCTAGTTTCCACTCATCTGAATCACTGCCATTAAGAGATCGAACACATAGGTTCGTCCTACATATTGATTTGTAGGGGCAATCCCTTGTGGTTGCCCTTGTTACCTTATCAATTTTCTTAACTTAATAGCATTGACGCTGGTGATTAGTTTTACTGTAATATATGGCTTTTCGCTCTTCCATAACTTACCTTTTCGAGTTCTAATATCAGGTTTTGATTATATTCTTAATCTATGATTACTGTCAAGATATTTGTGGAAGCTGGTTATTAGCTGCTTTTAATAAGATAGGATGGTTTGGGAATATATAGGTTGGAAAGGTGCGTTGGACGCACCCTACTATTACACATTTAAGATTTTCGGATAAATATGTTCAATATAATACAATTTGATAACTTTTCCCATTTTAGCTTGCAGGATTCCGTTGAATAGTTTGGCTATAGTTCCGATATGTCCGAAAGCTTGTTTTTTTAGTTCGATACCGATTGTTAAACTAAGCCTGACAAGTCGCCCTGTCAAACTCGTCTTCAAAACGGTACGTGAGACTTTCACCTCATACCGCTCCTCTCTATATAGTGTTGTTTTACCAACGTTGCTGAACT
>DAOUSR010000188.1 GCA_030627125.1 Thioploca sp. | reverse complement strand
TGTTAAACCAATTGCAATGCAGAGCTTAGAAAACTTGTGCATAGTTATTAACCTCACAAAAGAAATCAGTTTATCATGTGGGGGAGATGTTTGGCAATTATTAATAGGTTGCACTTTTCCAACCTAACCTACATAATAAGCCTTGAATTCCCAAAATTACAATTTAACTAAATGCAAAATTCCCGCAGTATAGCTACCAAAATATTAAGCCAAGTAATCTGGCAAAAACGCTCCCTAACCGATTGCTTAACAAAACAATTAGTAAACTTAACTGATTCTCGTGAACGGGCTTTAGCCCAAGAATTATGTTATGGAGTATTACGTTGGTTACTGAGATTACAGGCAATAACACACCAACTATTACACAAAAAATTAAAAGATAATGACATCCAAATATTGCTATTAATCGGTTTATATCAACTGATATATTTACGCACACCTCCTTATGCAGCAATAGCAGCCACTGTGGAAGTAACCCGAATTCTAAAAAAACCTAAAACTACTGGCCTAGTTAATGCTATACTCCGTAACTTTCAACGCAATAGCGAAGAAATTTTAGCAATAGTCGATAATAATATAGAAGCGAAACTTTCTCATCCAGGCTGGATTTTAGAACATTTACAAGCAGATTGGCCTGAACAATGGGAAGCCATCGCAACTGCTAATAATGTCCATCCACCCATGACCTTAAGATTAAATACTAAATTAATGGCAAGGGATAAATATATCGCTACTCTGAAAGAACTTGATATTGCTGCAAATATAACGCCTTATACCAATTATGGCATTACTTTAACGGAACCTGTAGATATACGAAAATTACCCGGATTTGCTGGTAAAGATGCTTATGTATCAGTGCAAGATGGAGCTGCTCAATTAGCTGCTGAATTTCTCGATGTACCAGAAGGAGCAAGAGTGCTAGATGCTTGTGCTGCTCCCGGTGGTAAAACAGCTCATTTGTTAGAATGCTATAATATGAAAGCTTTATTAGCAATAGATAATCAAGCCAGCCGGGTAAGTTTATTGCATGACACTTTACAACGGTTAAATTTAACCGCCCAAACAAAATGTGCTGATGTCTGCCAACCAGATGATTGGTGGAATGGCAAACAATTTGACCGAATTTTACTAGATGTGCCATGTTCTGCTAGTGGAGTTATCCGGCGGCATCCAGACATTAAACATTTACGTCAACCAGAAGATATTGATAATTTAGTTGCTCAACAAGCTCTTTTGCTAGACACTTTATGGCCTTTATTAGCACCCGGTGGAAAATTATTATATGTAACCTGTTCCGTGTTTGCAGCGGAAAATTATTTGCAAATACAAGATTTTTTAGCCAAATATTCTGATGCCAATGAAGTAGAATTAACCACCGAATGTGGTCACCAACAAATGTATGGTCGCCAGATTTTACCCGATGAATTTGATGGATTTTATTACGCCTGTTTGTCTAAACATTAATATTGCTTGTCTTCCAAAACTAACATGTCAAATTTACTGAATAAACTAGGAGTAATTTTATTAATAGCTTTGCTTGCTAACCCTAGTTTCGCTATATTTTCAATAAATTATGCTAAAACATCTTTAGTTGATGACATGTATGTAGTGGACGCAGAACTTGATTTTAATTTGACCGAAGTTGCTATAGAAGCGATCCAAAATGGAGTGTCATTACCATTAGTGCTTACCATTGTTGTTGAACGAGATCGCTGGTATTTATGGAATAAGAAAATAATTACTATAAGACAACCATATGAATTAAAATACTATGCTTTAAGTCGACAATATGGGCTTAAAAATCTAACTACTGATAGCCAAGAAAAATTTTCCTATTTAGAAACCGCTATTGCTTATTTAGGCAGAGTAGAGAAATTTCCACTATTAAAACAACATAAAATCACTGATTCTATTGATAAATACTGGGTATATTTACAAATCCATTTAGATATAGAATCGTTGCCAGTTCCATTACGTCCTATCGCCCATTTATCTTCTCAATGGCGTTTAAGCAGCAGTTGGTACTCATGTCACTTGCAACCATAAAAAACAGATTGATTGCTGGGCTAATAATAGGCTTATTTGTTGTGTTATTGGTCTCATTATTAATGATAGTCTCAGCCCTAAAAAATTCAGAAAGTTTTGCCCATCTTTACTCCATCCTATTGTTAATCAACATAATTGCCTTGGTAACATTATTAATGTTGGTAGTTTTCAATTTAAACAATCTTATCCGCCAATTGCATAAAATTGGAGCTAGGTTGACTATCCGTTTAGTTAGTTTATTAATGATACTATCTATCATTCCGGTCATCATAGTCTATTATTTTTCTTTAGAATTTTTGCATCAACGGTTAGATAATTGGTTTGATATTAACGTAGAACATGCTTTGACAGACGCTTTTGAGTTAAGCCAAGCTACCCTTGATGCTCGTATGCGGGAAGCTAATAAAAAAACCTTGGCGATTGCGGAAGAAATTGATTTTAATTATTCTGATATAAACTTATTATTTAATGAGTTACGGGGAAAAAGTGGTGCTTCTGAATTAACTTTATTGGCAACTAATGGCCGGATTATTTTATCCAATAGTGCTGATATCGGCTACTTATTACCCAATCGTCCTCATGATGGCGTATTGTTTCAGTTAAAAAAATCTGATAGTTACATTGGCTTAGAACCTATTGATGCTCAAGGTTTGCATATCCGAGTAATAATAAAACTAACTCAAGGTCAACCAGTTCGTTTATTGCAAGCCATATTTCCGATTCCTATCCGGATGCAAGAACTAGCCAGAAATGTTGAAAGTGCGTTCACCAGCTATAAGGAAAGGGCTTATTTGTATCAACCGCTAAAGATGAGTTCCACTTTAGTTTTGTCCTTAGTGTTATTATTGAGTGTTTTTAGCACTGTATGGATAGCATTCTTTGCTGCTCGGCGTTTAGTGGCTCCTCTAAATCACCTGATAGAAGGGACTATAGCTGTTGCTCAAGGTAATTATGCTAAAAAACTACCGATCACATCAATGGATGAATTAGGTATTTTAGTACAATCTTTTAATGACATGACAGATAAAATATCTCAAGCTCGAGATGAAGTGAAGCATAGTCAACAGTTAGCGGATAGCCAACGGACTTATTTAGAAGTGGTTTTAGAACGTCTGTCTTCTGGAGTAATTTCTTTGGATATAGAAATGCGATTACGCACGGCAAATCCAGCGGCTGCAATGATTATGGAATTACCATTAAATGAATTGTTGGGACAAACTTTAATTCAATTACAAAAAGATTATGCTATATTACGTCCTTTATGCACAGCTATTTATCCGTATTTATCTAATTATGTTCAAGATTGGCGAAAAGAGATTACCGTATTTGGGGTTAGAGGTCGTAAAACTTTGATGTGTCAAGGTACTCAATTACAAATTTCGGCTGGAAACGGCTATGTAATTGTATTTGATGATGTAACTGCCTTAATTCAGGCTCAACGTAATGCCGCTTGGAGTGAAGTAGCTCAGCGTTTAGCCCACGAAATTAAAAATCCTTTAACCCCAATTCAATTATCCGCAGAGCGTTTACGGTATAAATACTTAAATAAATTACCGCCAAAAGATGCAAAACTGTTAGACCGTATGACTCATACGATTATTCAACAAGTTTCTGCGATGAAAGATATGGTCAATGATTTTTCTAATTATGCCAAAACTCCATCTATCAATAAAAAACCGATTAATCTGAATCATCTTATTGAAGAAATATATGATTTATACCGTAATATATCAACTCCAATAAGTATTGGTTTAGATCAAAGTGTGCCAAATATTGATGCTGATCGAGGTCATTTGCGTCAAGTTTTGCATAATTTAATAAAAAATGCCTTAGAAGCTCAAACCACTGATAATGAAATTAATATTACTACTGATTATTTAAAAAAACATGGAGTCGAATGTATAGAACTGCGTTTATCTAACCAAGGCCCTCCAATCTCTGATACTTTAATGGATAAAATTTTTGAGCCGTATGTAACAACAAAATCTAAAGGTACTGGACTAGGTCTAGCAATTGTAAAGAAAATAATTGATGAGCATAATGGTTCAGTATGGATAGAACAAAGTGACGAAATTTGCGTAGTTATTCGTCTTCCAGTTGCAGATCGGACTTGTAAGTTTATTGATAAACAATTTAGCTATAGCAATTCTCAATTATGAATACTTCGGACAGTTTTTATAATATATTGTTATTAAAGTAATTTTTACTTCTAAAGAAAATAATAAAACACTCCAGCCTGTGCGACTTGTCACAATAAGAAAGGAGAAGGCAATTTCACTACTAATTTTCCTCGATTAGCTGGTCTCCATCCGGACTATATTATCAAGCAATTACAAGAATATGCCCGTAATCCAATGCAAACTGGTGTTAAATTAGAACCTATTGCCAGAGATTACAGCAAAAAGTCCCCGTATCTATTCAGATTTAACCGTACACACTCCCGGTACTCGTACTTTAGTTGGACAATCTCCACAATATCTTATTAACCAGATCAATAGTCGGGTAAGGTCGGTACAATGAAATGAAACCGACCAAAATATTAATTAATAATTTCTGTTTACATCATATAGTCGGTTACGCTTTGCTTCACAGACCATACATGCCTATTTAGGTAAACAAATAATGAATGAATGCATAATTTGCAGAAAACAAAAAAAATAAGAATGATTTTTCAGACGAACATGTTATACCTGATCCTCTTGGTGGTTATTATCATATTTATTCTGTTTGTAAAGACTGTAATGAGAACTTAGGTCATAGTGTTGATTGTACTATTACTAATCATAAATTTGCTGAATTTTACCGACATAAACATAATAAGTCATCTCTGGAGGATATTTTAAATACAGAAGAATTTAAAATTACTACAGATAAAAGAGATGAAAAAAAGATTGATAGTATGCTTGAAAGTACTTGCAAAGAAATAGGTAGGTTTTTAAAAATAGATATATCTTTAGAAGAATTTAAACGTAATATGGTTACATCATACCATAGACGTTCTATTTATGTTCAAGATACCATGATGGTAATTGATATAAAAAAATATAAAATTAGTTTATTAAAAATAGCTTATGAGTTTGCTGTTGATAATATTCCAGACTATTATAACGACAACATGGCAATTTTAATATCACAAATATTATATAAAGCTGATTTTGAAGCTATTAATGATTCTTTTTTTGTAGATTTAGGATTTGATAAAAATTTATTTCAAGGCATCTCTTTTATAAATACTACAAGTCAGAATTATTATCTTTTTTTAATAGGGCATGAATCCTATGGTACAGTTTGTTTCATTAGATTATCAACACTATTTAATGTAAGAGTCATTGTGTCGAATAAAAATTATTTAAAAGCCAATTTTATTCTAGGAGTTAATGATTTTCAGCAACAAAAATTTCTGAAATACCAACGTAGTGAAATTGTTAAAAAACTTTATTTATCAACAATATATAAATTTTGTTATTGGTTTTCTAGCTATCAAAAAGCAATTGAATTTACTAATTTAGAAAAATTAATCAACTTTGATTTTTATAAGATTAATGAAGAAGTACCGTTATTTGATAAAAATGGTAAAATTGTATATGAAAGCATTGAGATTAAATTATTTAATATTCCTAGTAATTTAAAAAAAATAAGGTAAACGAAACTACCTTTTCTGATATTTATGAATTAAACGAACTCTTGTATATAAGGTTAATTCCTACTAATAAATTATACAGAATAACTGATGTTGAAGTAATATATCATAAGATATGATAAACCATATAAACTTGTTAGATACTCTGTTCCTTGTCAAGCTAAATAGTTAAAAAATTAAAAAGCCAACACCGAAGCCAAAGAAATGGTAGCGGAGGTGGTTGGGATTTTAAGACCTGTCAGGTTTTGGAAACCTGACAGGTCTGCCGTAAATTCTGATTTTGATAACTTATTTTAAAACTATCTAACCTATTATTACATATATTTAACCTAAAAAGGAATAACAAAATGATTAAAAAAATCTTACTTTTTCTCTGAAAATAACATCAAGCCTCCAGTGTAATTTATTTTCTATTCCCCAATGCTCTCGTACAGCTTTAGCAAAGAATTTGACATTATTAGGTATTGAGCAT
>DAOUSR010000252.1 GCA_030627125.1 Thioploca sp. | reverse complement strand
TCGTAACATTGTACCTAACGAAATTCGTTTACCAGTATTTGTATTAATCATTGCTTCATTTGTAACCATTATCGAAATGATGTTGAAAGCTTTTTATTACGATTTATATTTGGCATTGGGCATATTCATTCCATTAATTGTTACCAATTGCTCAATTATTGGTAGAGCAGAAGCATTTGCGTCTAAACAACCTATGGATAAGGCTTTTTTGGATGGTTTGATGATGGGAATTGGGTTTACTATTGCGTTGGCAATATTAGGTGGCATGAGAGAATTATTAGGTTATGGAACTTTATTCACTCAAGCCGAAGTGATGTTTGGCCAAGCATGGATGACTATTACCGTATTTGACAATTATCACAGCTTTCTATTAGCAGTCTTACCGCCCGGAGCATTTTTTGGATTAGGACTATTGATTGCCTTGAAAAATTCTCTTAAGCATTCATAATTAAGAATTACTATATATGCTTTAATTATCAAGGAGACCAAGTATGCAAAATAACCCTTTCAGCCTAGATAATAATTCTGCTTATCAAGAATGGCGAACACGTAAGTTGGAGAACTATCCAAGCAAATTAGCAGAATTAATAGTAGAAGTAAATGATCCACATCGTTTAACTACCGCAGAACATACCGAAATTTTAAACCGTTGTAAAATTGCCAATATGGTGATTTATGCTAGTGAATTAACTGATGCCGATAAAAGTATTTCTCATGATTTATGCAAGCAATTTGGGATAACTGAATTAGACAGCAATATGGGGGCTGATGATGATGGTATTACCTCCTTAACAGTTGTAAGTACTGGTGATAGACAAGAATATATCCCTTATACTAATCGACAAATTCACTGGCATACTGATGGCTATTACAATACTCCAGATAAGCAAATTCGAGCAATATTATTACATTGTGTTTGTAATGCTCCTAATGGTGGCAAGAATGCCTTGTTAGATCACGAGATTGCTTATATTTTATTGCGAGATGAAAATCCAGAATATATTCTTGCACTTACCCAACCAGATGTAATGTGTATTCCTCCCAATGTAGTTGCTGGAGAAGAACTGCGTCCGATAAGTTGTGGTCCAGTTTTTTCTACCGATTCTAGTGGTAATTTACACATGCGTTATACCAAACGTACTCGTTCTATCGTCTGGAAAGATAATGCTATTACTAAGGCTGCAGTAAAGCTTTTAGAAAATCTGTTAGAAAGTGATTCTAAATATATCTTTCGTACTACTTTACAAGCTGGGCAAGGATTGCTTAGTAATAATGTTCTCCATGATCGTTCTGGGTTTAACGATTCAAGAGAGCAAAAACGCTTATTATATCGAGCCCGTTATTATCAACGCATCGCAGGAACTTGATATTATTATATGGTATTATCAGATTACGTTACTACTTTTGGGCAGGATTTGTTACGACGCTACGGCGAACGAGTTCATAAAATAACTATTAATGCCGGTTTTACTTGTCCAAATAGGGATGGAGCTAAAGGAAGAGGTGGTTGTACTTTTTGTAATAATGCCTCTTTTAGTCCTAGTTCTCGTCAACCTATACCAATAACTGAACAATTACAAAGTGGCCGTCAAGTTATTGCCAAACGCACTAAAGCTAAAAAGTTTCTAGCTTATTTTCAGGCCTATACTAATACTTACGCTGATGTCCAATATTTAATGGAAATTTATGAACAAGCTTTATCGGAACCAGATATCGTTGGTTTATCTATTGGCACTCGCCCCGATTGTGTTCCAGAATCAGTACTGGATTTATTAGCCAGTTATAGAGATCGTGGTTATGAAATTTGGTTAGAACTGGGTTTGCAATCTGCGTTTGATACTACCCTAGAACGTATAAACCGAGGTCATGGTTTTGCCGAATACCAACAAGCAATTCGTGCTGCTAAATTACGTGATATTCCGGTTTGTACTCATATAATTATCGGTTTGCCCGGAGAAGAACGCCAACATAATTTAACTTCATTAGAACGAATTTTGGAATTGGGAGTTGATGGGTTAAAATTACATCCTTTACATGTAGTTAAACATACTGTGCTGGCTAAACAATGGCGGGAAGGAGAATATAAACCTTTAGCTAAACTAGATTACATTGCTATAGCTACCGATATGATAGAGAGGACTCCGGCTGATATTGTCTATCATCGAGTTACTGCTACTGCTTCCAATGATATTTTGTTGACTCCAGGTTGGTGTAATGAAAAATGGACTGTGCTGAATGGGATTACCACAGAATTACATCAGCGTAACAGTAAGCAAGGTATCAAAGCCTAAGTTTGTCATTGCCCAGTTTTTAAATATGTCAAAACAATCAGCAGTACTGGCATGGAAAGAACCTTGTACATCTAATTGAGCATTTGGCCCAAATATAATTTCATACGGATTTAGGAAATAGAAATCAGCATTGGGAATTGTGGAGCGAATTAAGCCATCAATGTTGGAAGGATTCCGCCAGTTACCCGGCTAATCACATTTTGGATATTGTTTGGCCCTGAAAATGTGGCACTTTCTAAGCTGTTTAAATTAAAATCTTGAAAACTATGGAATAGCCGCGTAGGGTCGGTGCAATGAAATGAAACCGACCAAACATAAATATAATCAATAATTTATGTGTTTATTTATATCGTAATGGTCGGTTACTGCTTCACCAACCTTATTTCATTCAGCTATTATGC
>DAOUSR010000220.1 GCA_030627125.1 Thioploca sp. | reverse complement strand
TTAGCCATGCCACCTTCATACATTAAATCAACGATTAATTTTAACTCGTGCATACATTCAAAATAAGCCATTTCTGGAGCATAACCAGCTTCAACTAAAGTTTCAAATCCGGCTTGGGCTAAAGAAGTTACTCCACCACATAATACTGCTTGTTCACCAAACAGGTCAGTTTCAGTTTCTTCTTTAAAAGTAGTTTCGATAATTCCAGCTCTACCACCACCATTAGCAGAAGCATAAGAAAGAGCTAAATCTCTAGCTTTACCAGAGGCATCTTGATGCACAGCAATTAAGCTTGGTACTCCAGCTCCTTGGGTATAAGTAGAACGTACTAAATGGCCAGGGCCTTTAGGAGCAATCATAATTACATCAATATTTTTAGCCGCTTCAATCTGTTCAAAATGAATATTGAAACCGTGAGCGAAAGCTAAAGCAGAACCAGGTTTAATATTAGGAGCAATGCTATTACGATAAATTTTAGCTTGATGTTCATCTGGAGCCAATACCATGATTAAATCAGCCCAAGCAACTGCATTTTCAACTGATTTAGTTTGTAAGCCAGCAGATTGAGCTTTAGCTTCTGATGCAGAACCACTACGCAGTCCTACTACAACTTCTACTCCTGATTCATGTAGGTTATTAGCATGGGCATGACCTTGTGATCCATAACCGATAATAGTAACTTTTTTACTTTTAATTAATGATAAATCTGCATCTTTATCATAATAAACATTCATAATATTTCCTCAAAATTAATATGTGACACTGGTGTCATGTAAGTATTCCAGCTTAGGAATGGGAATAGATATTTTAGTATAGGTTAATACGGAATTCATGGTAACAGAGTACTTTAACATTTATAGTATTATATAACAAGCCTCTGATTATAACAGTAGGGCGACCGCATTAAAAATCATATAAAAATATAAACTGCTATCAATCCCAATCCAACTGGCCGCCTGTTTGGTATTCACGTACTCGGCCTTCAAAGAAATTTACTTCTTGATTTAATTCATATTCACTAATCCAAGGCATAGGATGCTGTTTAACTCGATATAAATGTTTAAGACCTAAATTATCACAAATATTATTAGCTATAAATTTAGCAAATTTAACGTAAGTTTTAATCGGCATTCCCACAATACCACCATCTGGCATAACCGCTTGAGCATGTTTTTCCTCTAAAATTACTGCTTCTGCAATTATATCCAGCACTCTATTTTGTAAAGCAGCATCCCAAACTTTAGGGTTTTCTTTAATAATCTGATGAATCAGCCATAAACCATTGGTAGAATGTAAGGTTTCATCTCGCCAAATATAACTATATTGTTGAGCTGTATTCCTCAACTTACCTTTTCTAGCCAGTGCGAAAATTTGGGCAAAACCAAGTGGGAAAAACATATATTCAAAAATATAATAGCTAACCAAATCTTCCAACAAGGCTTTTATAGCTTCTGTTGAACCAAGTGGTGCTTCAGAATTAACTGAATTAATTGTAAAATTAAGATTCCAATTAACTTTTTCTACCAGTTCTGGCATATCTTGATATAATTCATAAATTTGGCCTTGACCTTTTTCATCCAGACCAAGTGACTCTAAAATAAAAACATAAGATTCAATATGATTAGCTTCTTCACACATTATCCAACGAAAATATTGTCGCATTTCATTAGCAGTAATATGTTTAAATATAGAATTAATAAGATTATCTGGAACCATGTTATCTCCAGCCGTTAGATAGGAAATATTGGTTTTAAACAACCACATTTCAGCTTCGGTCAGTTGGTCAGTGTTCCATTGTAATTTATCTTCTCCCATTGGAATTTCATTAGGAACCCAGAAATTTTTTCGAGCCGATAAAAAACGTTCTCTAACTTCAGTATATTTTACTGGTATAGGTTGGCGTAAATCATAACCACGTCCCCCCACAATCTTAATATCAGATGCAGATGGTTGTTTAGAGCCAATGGTAATAGGGTCTAAAGTAGTTGCTACTGGTAAAATAATATTTTTTGGCATAATAGTTCTCATGTATAGTGTAATACATAATATGTACAATATTTGAAATAGAAATCTTGAGAGGATGGAAATAAGTTATGAGTAGTTCTGCTTATTCCTCATAATATATTAGAACTGGCAAGTTAAAATATCTGCCCTTTATATCATATATTTAAACGTTTTACAAACAAGAAACAGCTATAGTAACATCCCTATATTGTTGTACTAATCATATGGTATAACCAAATTATTTTATTATAAATTTAATGTACATTTATATAAAAATGTCACTATAATAACTTATGTTACGCATTAAGTTGGTAATTTTTATGTCAATACCATAATTTTAGCTCTTAATTCACATTCACTTAATATATAAAAAATTATTATGCTAATCTTAACAACTTCTTTAGCGATTGGCGGTATATTGTTTGCTGCATGGAAAGATAAGCGAAATGTTAGTTTAACATTATCAGAACAACATTTACTGATAAATATGGCTACTCCAACCAAAACTGATATATTAAAAGCAGAAGCAACTCATTATCAACGTGTTTCATTAGTAGCTTTAGGGTTGTGCAGGTGCTATATTTTATCCACCTCTTACGTTACTTAGCATTCCTTTATTGGCTTACAACTACTTTCATTATCTTAAAAAATCTTATTATGTTATCCAAAAACAATGTATGGTAGGAATGGTTGATGGTTACGAGTGTATTGGTACTTAGGAAATATTTAGCTGCTGCGGTTCTTTTTACTATGTTTTTTACCGCCCGTAAACTTATTATAAAAACAGAGCGTAGTACCCATACTGATCTAAATAATATCTTTGGCAGTTTACCTAAAAGAATTTGGATATTGCGAGAACAACTTGAAATTGAAGTGCCGTTAAATACCTTACAAACCAATGATATTATGGTTGTACGTGCTTTAGAGAAATTGGCTAAAGTAGATACAATTATCTTTGATAAAACAGGCACCTTAACAGAAAAAATACCCCAAGTAGAACGCATCGTTGTCTGCAATGGATTCACTGAACAAAAATTGTTACAATATGCAGCAACGGCGGAGCAACGGCAAAAACATCCTATTGCCCAAGCTGTATGTCAGGCAGCAGCACAACAAAATTTACTCTATTTTCCCATAAAAAATAGTGATTATGAGGTTGGATATGGGATTCGTGTGAGTTTTGTTGACCCGGAGACTGATTCAAAAGTGCAAACGATTTTGCTGGGAAGTGAACGTTACATGGGGCGGCTACTACTGATACAGCAGAAATTATCTTAATAAAACCAGATTTAGCTTATCTACCTTATTTGTTGCAGATGGCTAATGATTTAAATAGCCGCATAAATTCGGGTACAACAATAAATATGGTATCTAGTATTAGTTGTGTAACCGACGTGTTAATATTTGGTATGGGAATTAGCGGAGCAGTCTTTTTATACTATAGCACTTTAAGTATTAACATTGCGAATGCAATGATTCCTATTATGCGTGAAAAAACATTAACTTAATTACCAAGACTGAATCCAATAATGGATAATGTAAAGACCAATTTCAACCCAAATCGGAGGTGAAAAAATAATATATTTCTAAAAGGTACAAGTGATCTTTAACCTAACTTCCAATAGAGTTAGAAATTTTATTTTACAACAATAAGGCATATTATGAATAAAAAAACAATTATTTTTGATTGTTGCTATAAGTTCATTATTTTCAATGAACTCGTATGCAGAAGCGGTATGTTCTTCAGAAGTACCTATTCCGCCTCCATTGAAGGGAGAAGATGCTGATATGTATTTATACGATCCAACAATCCCTACTCCAAAGAAGTAACTTAAATGCCTTCGCCAATTGTTTTGTAAATAGAAAGGTTATTATGTTATATTAGTTATAATCAATCTGTCACCATGTTTTTTGGCGAAGGTGTTGAGTTTGATATTAATTTTGGAGTATTCCTATCAGTTTTGCCTTAGGAGCATTTCCATTGACCAAAACTTTTTAGAAATGCTTCTGTCTTAATATTTACAAGTAAATTGGAACCTAGAAAACATGAGTAATAAATTTCACACTCTAATAACTTATGACCCAGAAAAATATATTTATTATCAGTCAGTTGAATCTGGCACAATTTTAAATATTGATCTCAAGCATATTGATATAAATTTGCTTCTAGCAACCCATCAAGCGGTTTGGGCACCAACACCATTTGCGATAAAAATAGGAGAACTTATTGTTTCCGACGGCTGTCACCAAAAAGTCATAATGGATTTTGCGTCTGGTTCTGGTTTCTTATCCGTTATTGCTAGTAAAAATGGTGCAGCTAAAGTCATTGCTACCGATCTTAATCCCCAAGCTATTTTGCTGACTAAGCATAATTGGGCATTGAATAACGTGCGACACGTTTGCATAGAAACTTGTTATAAAACAAGCCAATAAGCAGGATTGCAGAGATGTAGTTACAATTATGTTATTTATGGAGTTGAAAGGTGCGACACGTTTAGTTAGAAACTCTACTGCCAGTAA
>DAOUSR010000021.1 GCA_030627125.1 Thioploca sp. | reverse complement strand
TTCTTTCTCATTTTGTGATATTATTGTTGCCATTATTTTTTTACTCTTTCAGGGTTTTCTCAATTATACCATACTTTTCTTATTTTTTACAGTGTAAAGAATCTACACCCAATGCTAAAGTCCATTACGATGAAGAAGCTATAGCAATGATTGAAAACTACTGGAGCTGGCGTAATGTACTTACCACCATATTCTCCTGAACTTAATCCTATTGAAAATATTTGGTCTAAAGTTAAAAGCTATCTTAGGAAAATTACTATTTTAGATACTGAACAATTATATCTTGCTGATGCTTTGCAATACTCCTTCTGATTCTCGTAATTGTTTTCTACATTGTATTTGATTTTGTATATTACTTAATCGGGAAACGCTATAATTGGATAGAAAATAATTCACAGACACAGTATTATCAAATCCAAGATGATGATGGAACTATCCATAAATATCGTTATATTAATCAAGCTCCATTGAACGATACTCATTTTGATTTAAAGGTTAATTTTCTATCAAGAAATTAGCCTAAAAGTTAAAAATTTTAGTTGGGTGACAGATATAACGTTATTCGAACAAACTTTAGAAATTGTAATGAGAAGAGGTCGAGCACGCTGGCGTATTGAAAATGAGATTTTTAACACCCTATCAAGGATATCATTTTGAGCACAGGTGCATCTATCATCTTGCCCACTTAATGCTGTTAGCTAATTGACCAACTTCAAGGGTTTAGTTGTAAGATATTTCAACAAGCTCAGAAATGAAAGACCACTTTTGGCAGCAGTTTCGTGCACTGTTTTTTAGTTTCCACATTCCCAATTGGATGACTTTTTATCAGTATTTCACCACCTAAATTTGATTTACCCATCATAGATACTTCGTAAATTTTCACTGATTAGTTGTGTCTGGGCTATCTGGTATTGGGTATTATAAGATTATTACACATTTATGGGTTGGCTACCTAGGTACTAGTGCGGTGCTCTCATGTTCACTTTACGTTTTTTAGCGGGAGAGGTTGTAAATTGTTCACCCCCCTTGACAAAACAGGAAAAATCAATTTAAATAGAAAAGATTACCAATGTATAACAATCTATCACCTGAAAATAATCTGATAGAAAAGTTATGGGAAAAAAACCAATAAAAATTCAAGTAATCCGCCGTAAAAAGACCAAAAATAAAAAAGCCTCAAAAAACAAACCAAGAAAAATATGTAAATCTAGTAACAGCCAGTTTAGAGTCAGGAAGACTTTTTGGAAATACAAACTTTAGCAACTTATTTTCGTTACGCTCACGCCATAAGCTACAATAGATTATCAAATTTATTCAAAGAAATTTACAATCTAAATATTAAGCGAAGACAGTTTAGCCAATATGTAAGTAAATGAACGCCAAGGATTATCTATCTTTCAATCTATTAAAAATGTTTTTTCTCTTTTACCATTTATTAACGTATCCCACAGGAAATTTGTAATCCTAAATTATTTATGAGATATTTTTTAGAATATACAACACTTTAGCGTATGTATAACGCAGCTTGCTTAATTTTTAATCTGATAGTATATTACCAAAAAACTAATTTATATAAAGGTATTTATATGCGATTTATGTTAATTTTTACCATATTTTTGTCTTCCAGTTGCTCCATTATAGAAGACCCTAGCCAAGGCGGTGGTCTTGTATCAACAACGGCAAATATCGTCTCTGGTTCTTATGATGAGCGCTTGCAAAAAAGACAAAAGGTTCTGTCTGATGCTAAAGCTAAAAAGCAGCAATTAAAACAAGATACGCAACAGCTTGAAGTTGATAAATTAACTTCATCTCAACAGGTTGAGGTTGAAAAGTTAAATGAAATTGATTCTACTATTAAGGGGTTTGAGAAAAAACTCAATAATAATAATTTAAAATTCGATAAAAAAAATAGAGCAAGACAATTGCGTAAATTGAAGGAGTTAAAAAGTAGAAATAATAAGTTGCAACAACAGATTAATGCCAATAATAATTCAGATACACTAGCAGCAATTCAGGAAGAACGAGATAGACTGGACAAAGAACTTAGTTTATTGCTTGAAGTTTCGCAATAGTTTGTAATTTAAAAAAATAACTATGAATCGAAACTTGTTCGCTGTATTTGCAATATTTACTATTTCTTGTGCGGCTAATACTACTGAAGATAGTTTTGCAACCCCTTCAACTATAAGCCAAGTTATTGAAAATAGATATACTGAAAGTGAGTATATCCTATTAAAAAGTGCTGAAAAAATATTGCAAGAACTTGGTTTTTTAACTGCCAATTTAAAACAAGCAATTACTGAATTTCAACACCAAAATATGTTGGAAACAACTGGTAAATTAGATGCGATTACTTATTTTGCTTTGCTCGAAAAATTTAAGTTGGCTAAATTACCAGTTGCTAAAAAAGTTTACGCAATTGAAACCATAAAATGTGAAAAATATGGGCAATGGGTGCAATTTTATAAAGGCACGCTTAAAAAAAATGCTGGTAATATAGTTGAGGTAAAATTGCTCCAAAGATATGGTTTTAAACATCATCCAACTAAGCAGGGGGTTTCAAGCACTGATTGGTTTTGCATACCGAAGCGTAAATATTGTTATTCGGAGATCGATTTTCACGCCTGGCAAGGTAAACATCAACCCAACGATATTGTAAAATTTCCCAAAGCAGATATATTTTTGGCTAATATTGGGGTTATTTCAGGAATTGAGGATATATTACAAAAACAATGCAAGCAATAATATTAATGATTTTAATTGTTAGTTGTCCAGTTGTTGTAGCATATGATTTATTGGAAGAAATATCCGAAATCATAAGTAACCAACATATTGATAAACCAGCTAAACAAGATTTTTCTACTGTAATTCCCAATGCGGTTAATAATTATCTGCAAGCAATTGATCCATATTCAAAATATTTGACTGCAACTGAATATGAACGACTTAAAGATAAGAGCTATATTGGCATAGGTGCGAAATTAATAATGAGTGAACAAGGTGTATTAATATTACCTTTTTATCAAGGGCCGGCATTTAAAGCTGGAATTAAAAAACCTGTGTTATTATTGTCAGTAAATGGGCTATCTATACAAACGATGAACATTTCCAATATATTGAATTTATTTAAAGAAAATGATAAAATTGTACTTGAGACTTTGGTTGATGAGATACCTCATATTAGTACAATAATACGTCAGCCGTATGTATTACCATCAGTTCAGGTTATCAACTCTAAAATTACCTATATCAGAATTAATAAATTTATTGCTAGAAAAACGTCATCTGAGTTAAAAAAAGTTTTAAAACAATATTCTATAATAGACCTTAGAGAGTCAACTGGCGGCGATCTTTATGAAATGTTGGACAGCCTATCTTTATTTTTACCTCCAGCAAAATTAATTGCCACAACTGTTAATAACAAAGGGAAAACTAGAAATTATTACTCAATTCCTAACCAAAGTGTTATTGATAAAATAATCTTATTAGTTGGCCCAAGGACAGCAAGCTCCGCCGAAATATTTGCTAAAGCATTACAATATTATCAACACGCAGTGCTGGTTGGACAGAAGACTTATGGAAAATGTGTATCTCAAACTTATATAAAGTTAGAAGATGGTTCTGCTTTGAAGTTGACTAATCTTAAAATTTTCTATCCTGATGGCACATTTTGTAATGGAAAAGGTTTAATTCCTGATGTATTATTGAATGATAGACAATTATATGAACCATTTGACGACAAAACTTTTTTGGATATTTATAAAAATTTTCTTAAGAGGTGATGGATGTGGTTTTCCTACTAAAAGTTTAATTATTATATCTATAAATGGTTAAGATTATAGAAAAATAGTAATTAAATTTCTCTAGCGGAGGGTGAACACATAGGTTCGCCCCTAAAGCCATTAAATACTAGTGTAGGGGAAATCCCTTGTGGTTGCCCTGCCCTAGCTTGTGGTTGCCCTAGCCTAAATTCTTAACTTAATGGCATTGACGCTGGTGCATGGGAACCAGAAAAAATGTTTCTAATATTCATATAAGTTTACTTTGTACAGGATAATTTTTTAATTAAATTTATTATCAATAAGTTATATATCAATATCCTATACGAAAAATAAGTTTATGATTTTCTACCATTGATACCCACACCATATAATTATGAATAACCGAATAATATTTATTTGTATCATTTTATTTGCTTTTAACTTATACGCTGAAGAAGAGGACTCTAATGTTGTACCAACTCCATCTAATGCGGAGCCATTATATGTAGAAGGTTTTTATGAAGCTCTTAAACAAACTATGGAATATTGTAAGAATAATCAAGGAGCTTGTGGTATTTCAACTAATCCTACTAGTGATATTAGTGTAGAAGAAGTAAAAGCAGAATGTAAAAAATTCCCTGAATCTTGTGGCATTCAACGTGGACCTAATGAAGATGGCTCTACTGAAGATGGAATTGCTCAATGTCAAGCAGATCCAAGTTCTTGTGATATAGAAATTGACCAAAATGCTGATGGTTCTACTGAAGAAGGAAAACAACAATGTCAAGCAGACCCAAGTTCTTGTGATATAGAAATTGACCAAAATACTGATGGTTCTATTGAAGAAGGCCGTCAACAATGCCAAGATGCACCCGCTGATTGTGGAATAACAGTATATCAAAATACCGATGGTTCGGTTGCTGATGGTATAGCACAATGTCAAGCGGATCCAAATTCTTGCGGTATTACAGTGGATTATAATACCGATGGTTCTACTGAATTAGGCGTGCAAAAATGCCAAACTGATCCAGGTTCCTGTGGAATTATCGTTAATCCTAATATTAATCAAGCTATTCAAGAAACTTTATCCCAATGTAAACAAAATCCAGCTTCTTGTGGCATAGATATAAATAAATGCCCAACTCAAATTCCAGTTAGTTCTTGTGATTCATTGCGAGTACATGGCTTTTTTTCATTAAGTGATGGTAGTTTGTCAATGCCGGCTATTGATGTGGCAAGTGCATTTGATGGAACTGTAACTAGTTATGAAGTTAAAATGAAAATGATTCCTGGCCGTGAACCATTATCATTTTCAGTATTGGATGTTTTTCCCATTGAAGAGAAAAATAATTGTCCTAAATAGAAGTTGGATTTTTGAACAAAATTTAACAAATTTTTAAAGATAAACAGAATGTTAAAATTTTAATTTTAGGACTGCAAGATTTATCTTGTTTGCAAACTAAAGTTTGCAGTCCAATATTTTTAATATGATAACGTTACAAATTGGGTTTTACTAATCCAACCTAATATTTTAAACAGATTATATGAATTTAAATTTCCTTGATTTTGAACAACCGATTGCAGAATTAGAAGCTAAAATTGATGAATTACGCTATGTTGATGGTGATAATGAACTTAATATTACTGATGAAATAGCTCGTCTACAAACTAAATGCGAAGAATTAACTCGCAAAATTTTCTCTAATTTATCAGCTTGGCAAATTTCTCAGCTATCTCGTCATCCACGTCGGCCTTATCTACTTGATTATATTGACCTGCTTTTCACCGATTTTGAAGAATTACATGGCGATAGAGCTTTTGGTGATGATTTAGCTATGATTGGTGGTTTGGCTCGGTTGGAAGGTAATTCGGTGATGGTAATTGGCCATCAAAAAGGTCGAGACACTAAAGATAAAATTCAACGTAATTTTGGTATGCCACGTCCCGAAGGTTATCGCAAAGCCTTACGCTTAATGCAAATGGCCGAACGGTTTAAAATTCCAATTCTTACTTTTATCGACACTCCGGGAGCCTATCCAGGAGTTGATGCTGAAGAACGTGGCCAAAGTGAAGCTATTGCCCGTAATTTATATGTCATGGCTGGCTTAAAAACTCCGATTATTTGTACCATTATTGGCGAAGGTGGATCTGGTGGAGCTTTGGGAATAGGAGTTGGTGATAGGATATGTATGTTGGAGTACAGTACTTATTCGGTTATCTCACCAGAAGGCTGTGCTTCCATATTATGGAAAAGCCCTGAAAAAGCTCCAGAAGCGGCAGCGGCTATGAAAATGACCTCGAAGAATCTAAAAGAGCTGGATTTGATAGATATAATTGTCCCTGAGCCTTTGGGTGGAGCCCATCAGAATATTAAAACAATGGCAGAAACTTTAGGTACTATGCTACATGAAAATTTAGAGACCCTAAAACAACAAACCACTGATGAACTAGTTAAGAATCGTTATCAAAAGTTTATGGAATTTGGCAAGTTTGACGAAGGTTAAATTACTGATGTTACGCACTTCTGTAATTTGTGAAATATGGCAGCCAGATTACCTCTACGTAAATGTAGGGGTAATTACTCAATTAAAATTTTGTATATAACATCAGCTATTGTCTATAAATATAGAACTCATCCCAATCTAAAACCGATAAGAAATTCCAAGCCGATAAGATAAAATTTGTTCTGAAATATCAAAAGTAATTTTTTTAAAATCCTCATAATAATATTCATGGCGTATCGCTACTAATTGATAATATAAATTCTTAGTGATAGCAGCTTTCCATTTGACTCCTAAACTAGTACCATCAGCATCTCCTTCTGTTAAACCAATATCAAATGAATCATAATTAGCTTGCATTTTAGCGTATGCAGCACTAAACGAAAATGTGCCCCAGTCTTTAACTCTCCAACCACTACCAGCACCTATAAACATACCTTTACCTTCCAAACTAGTTTTGGCTCCAGAAAATGGAGAAAATTCTAATTCTGTCAAAGTAGATTTGCCATATTTATACCCAGTAAAAATACTGACAAACTCACTAACAGCATAACCAAAAGTTGCTGTCAAATCAGTACGTTCAAATTCTATAGTATCACGTAATCCGTTAATAATAGATTCTTCATTGGTATCAATATTTCTTTCACTAAATAAATCCACGTAAAAATTCTGGTAAATTCCAGTGATACCACCTCCAATAGAACGAATATCACCTTTTATATTCCCATTATAAACAGAATATTCGAAAGTTCTGGAAGAAACAAATATTTTAGGAATAATCCACAAATCTTGAGCCAAACAATTATGGGATAAAATCATGATTATTATAATGCCAACATATTTCATATCACACCTTAAATAAATAGTACTTTTAATAACTCTAATTAATCTTACCACAAAATTCTCCAAGAACCTTGATTTACTTGTAAACTCAATACATAATAAAAACCCGCTTAATTATAATAGTTTCAGTAATTTAAAAAGCATTGTAATTTCATATTAGTTTTTTATTATCTTTAATATAGCACCTTTTAATTAAATTCAATATAAATATCAAAGTCTTAATTTGTGTTTATATAATCCATTCAATTGGTAAATGCTATAATGGAATTATTTCGACTAAACAATTTTTGTACAGAATATTGTAAAATAAGTTTGAATTCCTGACTTTGCCCTATACAAAGTAAACAAAAATATTAGTTAGGCATGCACTTTTTTGATAATAATTAGCAAAGTAATTCATATTTTTAAGTGAATAATTGCAATAGGGAGTTGTTTTGGAAAAAATAACTATTATTAATCATTTTAATAACTGATGTTATGCACTGAGATTTTGCACTTTGTGAAGCAAGAAATTTATCCTTACATATAAATTATTGTAGTGGTAATCCCTTACCCAATCTGGAAACACAGTGCGTAATATTAGTTAATAAAAATGTTTTAAATGAATAATTAATACTCCATTAATGATTTATAAAAATTCTAAAAACTGTTATTATGAATAGTTTATATATTAAATTTTTAACCAAGAGGCGTATCTGTGAATAATGATATAGTAAAAAATCTTTTATTGTGGGTTGTAATTGCTTTAGTTTTAATGATGGTATTTAATAATTTTGGTTCGCAAAAATCACCTCCAACTGTCGTGAACTATTCCAAATTTATCCTCGACATCAAACAAGGTCAAATCAAGGAAGTTGTTATTGAAGGACGTACCATAAATGGTATTACTAACCAAGGCACAGAGTTTATAACTTACAATCCAGGTGATAAAGGTTTGATTGGTGACTTATTAAATAATAATGTAAAAATTATCTCTAAACCACCAAATCAACAATCATTATTAATGCAAATATTTATCTCTTGGTTTCCTATGCTATTGCTATTTGGTTTGCTTATATTTTTTATGCGACAAATGCAAGGTGGTGGACGAGGTGGTGCTTTATCATTTGGTAAAAATAGAGCCAGAATGCTGGAAGAAGACCAGATAAAGATCACCTTTGCTGATGTTGCTGGAGTCGACGAAGCTAAGGAAGAAGTGGTCGAATTAGTCGAATTTTTGCGTGAACCAGCTAAATTTCAAAATTTAGGTGGCAGAATTCCACGTGGTGTATTATTGGTCGGTTTACCCGGAACTGGTAAGACTTTGCTGGCAAAAGCTATCGCTGGAGAAGCTAAAGTACCATTTTTTATTATTTCTGGTTCTGACTTTGTTGAAATGTTTGTTGGTGTTGGTGCTTCCCGAGTACGAGATATGTTTGAACAAGCCAAAAAACACGCCCCATGTATTATCTTCATTGATGAAATTGATGCAGTTGGTCGCCATCGTGGAGCCGGTTTAGGTGGTGGTCATGATGAGAGAGAACAAACTCTGAATCAATTATTGGTGGAAATGGATGGTTTTGAAGGTAATGAAGGCGTTATTGTGATTGCAGCCACTAACCGTCCCGATGTATTAGACCCAGCTCTATTACGTCCTGGTCGGTTTGACCGTCAAGTTATAGTACCTTTGCCAGATATTAGAGGACGAGAACAGATTTTAAAAGTTCATATGCGTAAGGTGCCAATTTCTGATGATGTTAGACCAAATATTATTGCTCGTGGAACCCCCGGATTTTCGGGAGCAGATTTAGCTAATTTAATCAATGAAGCAGCTTTGTTTGCAGCTCGTCTCAATAAACGTTTGGTAGAAATGGCAGAATTTGAAAAAGCCAAAGATAAAATTATGATGGGGACTGAACGTAAATCTATGGTAATGACTGATGAGGAGAAAAAACTTACAGCTTACCATGAGGCCGGTCATGCTATCGTAGGACGTTTAGTACCTGAACATGACCCAGTGTATAAAGTTACCATTATTCCTCGGGGCCGAGCTTTGGGAGTTACCATGTTCTTGCCAGAAACCGATAGACTTAGTCACAGTCGCCAAAATTTAGAAAGTCGAATTTCTACTTTATTTGGTGGTAGGATTGCAGAAGAATTAATTTTTGGACGAGATGCTGTCACTAATGGTGCTAGTCAAGATATTAAACAAGCTACTGAAATAGCTCGTAATATGGTAACTAAATGGGGCTTATCAGAACGTTTAGGGCCTCTTAGTTATGGTGAAGATGATAGTGAGGTATTTTTAGGTCATAGTGTTACTCAACATAAGGTAGTATCTGATAGAACGGCTTTTATCATTGATGAAGAAATCCATGCTTTTATTAAACGCAATTATGAGCTGGCTGAAGTTATAATTAAAGAGAATGAAAATATTTTACACGATATGGCCAATGCTTTATTAAAATACGAAACGATTGACAATGACCAAATCACAGATTTAATAGCTGGAAAAGAACCTAAACCTCCAAAAGATTGGAGTGATAATAATAGCACTAACGAGCAGCCAGATGTTATTTAAGGAATTAGGAGATAATTGGTGAATAACTTTACAAAAATTTTATTATGGGTTGCCATTGCCCTCATGTTAATGATGTTATTTAACAGTTTTGAAGAACAGAAAACTGCTACTCCGGTAGTGGAATATTCAAGTTTTATTCAAAATGTTAAATCTGGTCAAATTAAAGAGGTGCTAATTGTAGATACCGTTGTCAAGGGAATTAATAAAAGTGGTGAACGTTTTGTCACTTATAATCCAAATGATAGTGGTTTAGTTGGAGACTTATTAGCAAATAACGTAGAAATTATTTCAGAACCACCAGAAGAGCAATCTTTATTGATGCAAATATTTGTATCTTGGTTTCCAATGTTAGTGCTATTTGGAATCCTGATTTTTTTAATGCGTCAAGCCCAAGGTGGTGGCCAAAATCCATTTTCTTTTGTGAAAAATCCAGCTACCAAAATTGAAGCTGATAAAATTAAAACTACCTTTGCAGATGTTGCTGGAATTGATGAAGCCAAAGCAGAAGTTTCTGAGTTAATTGATTTTTTAAGTGATCCAAAGAAATTTGAAAATTTAGGTGGCAAAATTCCAAGCGGAGTATTGATGACTGGGGCTCCCGGCACTGGTAAAACATTATTAGCAAAAGCTATAGCTGGAGAAGCTAAAGTGCCTTTTTTCACTATTTCTGGTTCTGGTTTTGTAGAAATGTTTGTTGGAGTGGGTGCATCTAGGGTTAGGAATATGTTTAAGCAGGCTATGGAAAGTGCCCCTTGCATAGTTTTTATTGATGAAATTGATGCTGTTGGTCGACATCGTGGAGCTGGAGTTGGTGGTGGCCATGATGAAAGAGAGCAAACTTTGAATCAATTGCTAGTGGAAATGGATGGTTTTGAAGGTAATGAAGGTATCATTGTGATTGCTGCTACCAATCGTCCTGATGTGTTAGACCCAGCTCTATTACGTCCAGGTAGGTTTGATCGACAAGTAATAATACCTTTACCGGATATTCGGGGCCGAGAGCAAATTTTAAAAGTCCATATGCAAAAAGTTCCATTGGCAGATAATGTAAAATCAGGTGTAATCGCTCGTGGTACCCCTGGTTTTTCTGGGGCTGATTTAGCCAATTTAGTTAATGAAGCAGCTTTATTTTCAGCTCGCCATAATAAAAAAACGGTGGATATGGAAGAGTTTGAATTGGCTAAAGATAAAATTATGATGGGAACTGAACGTAGAACTATGATAATGACGGAAAAAGAGAAAAAGCTCACGGCTTATCATGAGTCGGGTCATGCTATCATAGGCCGTTTAGTTCCTAATCATGACCCAGTTTACAAAGTTAGTATCATCCCTAGAGGGCGGTCTTTAGGAGTCACTATGTTTTTACCAGAAACTGATAGACTAAGTTATAGCAAGCAAACCTTGGACAGTAGAATTTCGACTTTGTTTGGGGGTAGAATTGCTGAGGAATTAATTTTTGGAGTTGACTCGGTTACTAATGGAGCTAGCCAAGATATTAAATCCGCTACTGAAATCGCTCATGACATGGTAACTAAATGGGGTTTGTCAGAAAGATTAGGGCCACTGTCTTATGGTGAAGATGATAATGAAGTGTTTTTAGGCCATAGCGTAACTCAACATAAGGTGGTATCTGATGAAACGGCTTATATCATTGATGAAGAAGTTCGGGCTATTATTGACACTAATTACAATCGAGCCAAACAATTGTTGCAAGAAAATATAGAGATTTTACATGCTATGTCCGAGACTTTGTTAAAATATGAAACGATTGATAGTAAACAGATAGACAAATTGATGGTTGGCAAGCAACCTGATCCGCCTAAAAATTGGATTGAACCTAATGAAAATCAATCTGCTGAAGTTACAAAACATGGATTTGCTTCAAGCAGAATTGGTAATTTAACTAATTTTTGATTAGATTTCTTATAAATCGGATTGCCCCATGTATGATAATTTGTAGGGGCAATCGTTTGAGAAATGTTAAATTTATAAACCAATCTCTGTATCAGTTAAATAACAACCGGGGTCAGCTGCCCAAAAATCTCCGGTTAATTGGTAAGCCCGCACTCGGGTATTCCCCCCACAAATATTTTGATAATGACATTCTTTACAACGGCCTTTAAGTGGGCGAGGATGCTGTTTTAAGCCAGCCATCAATGGGTCTGAAGTATCAGGCCAAATTTCCGAAAATGGGCGGTTTTTAACATTGCCTAAAGAATAGTTCCACCAGAATGTATCTGGATGAACCTGACCTAAATTATCAATATTAGCTACATTTACTCCCGAAGAATTACCACCCCATTGCATTAATTTTTGGCTTAAATGTGCTACTTTATCGGGAAAATGTTGTTTGGCCCACGTTAATAAATAAACTCCATCAGCATCATTATTACCGGTAACAAATTCTCTGGCTTTACCTTCTTGCAAAGCTTTCAGTCCAGTCTCGAATAAAATATCCATAGACTGCCTAGTCATTTGATGAAACACATCATCTTGCCGATTTTTATTGCCACGTCCAGCATAATTAAGATGGGATAAGTAAAATTTATCAATATTTTCGGTTTCCATCAATTGCAACATTTGGGGAAACTCGGTTTGATTATCCTGCGTTAAGGTAAATCGCATACCGACTTTAATTCCATGTTCTTTACATAGTCGCACAGCTTGCAGAGATTTATCAAAAGCTCCTTGTTGGCGACGAAAATGATCATGAGTTTCTCGTAATCCATCTAAACTGATTCCAACATAGTCATAACCAATTGCAGCGATTTTTTCAATGTTAGTTGGATCAATCAGAGTACCGTTGCTGGATAGTCCGACATAAAATCCCATTGCTTTAGCTTGAGCCGAAATTGCGAAAATATCTGGATGCAATAAAGGTTCGCCACCAGATAAAATTAACACTGGTACTCCAAATGCTTTCAAATCATCCATAACGGTGAAAATCTCGGCAGTAGAAAGCTCGCCTTTAAAATTAGTATCAGCTGAAATTGAATAACAATGTTTGCAAGTTAAGTTGCACCGGCGAATTAAATTCCAGATAACTACTGGCCCCGGCGGTTGACGGACTGGAAGTAGAGGAGAAGGTTTAATTAGTTCTTTTAGGTATTGAGTGATACGGAACATGTGGTTTATAGTCCTGTATAATTTGAATATTTTAAAAATATCATTGTTTGTTTTTTAATGAAATTATTTCTTTTAAATAGGTGATTTCTGTTTGTAGATGAGAGATTTGCTCACTGTGCGTTATCTATAGTAATATAGTATGTTCTTATTATTTTAACATCTTTATTAGGAGATTGGTATGAAAAAAATGTTGTTGGTTGGTATTTTGGTTTTATTTGGTAATATTGTCAATGCTGAAACAGATTTGCTTAATTTGGAGTCTTATGCTGAGGGTGATATTCCAACTTATGGAGAAAATGTTGTTGTTGAACAAGATGAAACAACTAGTATAAAGTGGATTGCTGGAAGTGAAGATGCTTCAGGAGCTTTGAAGAGATTAAAATATTCGACTAATCTGTCAGGAGATTTTGAGATTTTCATCAAAGCTGATGTCAATTATTTTAGTGATTATATTAAATTTTGGTAGTCCTAAATAAAGTAGTGATTACTTAAAAAAACTGCTATATTTCAAAAGCCTAGTAGGTTTAACACTACTTTATTTAGGACTACCAAATCTTCTAATTTTCAATTTACTAATAAAACTATGTGCTAATTCTTAGAATCCATAACCTTTTGCTTTTATGCAACTTTTAATATGGTCGCCCTGACTAACAACTATTCATCCTCATTCCTTAAATTAAATATGATATAATTAATCTTAATCCTTGAAATTCAGTAGGATAATTATTCTCCATTGCAATATTTAACAATAAATGGAAATAAACAAGTCACATGATTCTGTATATAATTTTATCAAAGGAAAAAGATGTTATATCAAAAATATAAATACCTTGCTATCATTGCTGGTTTGCTACTCAACCTATCAGCAAATGCTTCTGATCCACAAATTCATATGTTGGTTGATACCTGTATTGCCTGTCATGGAACTGATGGTTCCAGCGTTGGATCGGCAACTCCAAATATCGCTAATATGCGTGAAGCTCTCTTTATCAAAGCCATGCAAGATATGAAATCTGGTGAACGTCCTAGCACAGTTATGGGCGTGATTGCAAAAGGTTATACTGATAATGAAATTAGAATCATGGCTAATTTTTTTAACCAACAGCAAGCCATTCTACATCGCCAAAATTTTGATGTCCAAAAGGCTCAGAAAGGCAGACAACTTCATAATTTATATTGTAACGGTTGTCATACAATTGAAGGCCCTACAGACCTGTTATCTAATAATTTAGCTGGCCAACAAATGCCTTACTTACGCCATAGATTAACCGAATTTATTAATGATGCTGATCCTACAGTTTCGCCGCTTATGAAAAACGCATTGAAACATTTTATTGATAATAACAGTCAAGAGAGCCTTGACTATCTCATTCATTATTATGCTAGTTTAGGTGGAAAATAGTGGCAAATCTCACTCGTAGAACATTCTTAGCTTTAGGTGCCGCAACTGCTGGTACAGTAGGTTTTTACACTTTCACTTCTAAAATCAAGCAACAAGTAGTAATTATAGGTGGTGGAGCTAGTGGAATTGTTGCCGCAAAATATATTCGCAAAGCAGACCCCAATATTGCTGTCACTATAATTGAACAGAACCAACATTATTACACTTGCTTTATGAGCAACGAAGTTATAGGTGGTAGTAGAACGATTGAATCTATCAAATATGACTATGCCAATCTAAAAAACTATGATATTAATATTGTTTACGCTCAGGCTAGTGGGATTGAGCCAAATGCAAAACAGGTTCTGTTGCAAGGTGGTGATAGCTTATCTTATGACCGGTTAATTGTTTCACCAGGAATTAGTTTTGACTGGAATGCTATTGACGGATATGATGAAACTATGGTGGATAAAATTCCTCATGCTTGGCAAGCTGGTTCGCAAACTATAGTTTTACAGAAGCAATTACAAGCTATGAATGATGGTGATAAAGTTATTATTACAATACCGCCAAAGCCATTTCGTTGTCCGCCTGGCCCTTATGAACGAGCCAGCCTAATCGCTCAATATTTAAAACGTAACAAACCTAAGTCAAAAGTGCTAATTTTTGATTCTAATCAAACCTTTGCCAAACAAGATTTATTTATGCAAGGTTGGGAACAGCTCTATGGTTATAGAACTGAAAATAGTTTGCTAGAATGGATTCCGCCAGATAGAGGTGGTAAATTAGTAGCAGTTGATGCCAAGACAATGACAATTCATACTGAAGATTCAGAACATACAGCTGCCGTGCTTAATATTATTCCACCTCAACAGGCCGGACAGATTGCTATTGATTTGACAGATGCAAGTGGTTGGTGTCCGATTAATCAAAGAACTTTTGAATCTAGCTTGCAACAAGATATTTATGTAATTGGTGACGCTTGTATCGCTGGCGTGATGCCTAAATCTGCTTATTCAGCCAATTCACAAGCTAAAGTATGTGCTCAAGCTGTAACTGCTTCTTTACGTGGTGTAGAAATGGTTAATCCTACTTTGGTAAATACTTGCTATAGCATAGTTGGAGATGAGTTTGGGATTTCGGTATCTGGAGTGTATAGAGTCCAAAATGGTAAAATCCAAGTATCACAAGGTGCTAGTGGTTCTTCCCCCATATTAGCATCAGCAGATTATCGAAAAAGCGAAGTTGCTTATGCTCATAGCTTATACGATAATATTACGCATGAAATGTTTGATTAATATTTAGGGAAATATTTGTTGGAGCTTAAAACTTTGAGACTCCAACAGCATATAACTTGGTATATGGTTAAGGAAATGATGAATAAAGTACCAACCCAATATGATTAGAAAGTTTTTTATAATTGTGAATACTTCCATATATTTTGGATTAAATTAGAACTTACGCATTTATAAAAGCTAAAAGAATTAATTGCGTAAGTCCTATAAAAATCCAATGTCTATAAATGTGTCGCAGCCCACAAAGATAAAGCACTTATAGTTAAAGTAGGATTAGACGGTGAGCAAGAAGGAAAAGCACTACCACCCAATACTAGTAAATTACGTACTTGGTGATGTACTAAATACTTATCCACAATCGAAATTTCAGGGTCATCGCCCATCACAACAGTCCCCAAAATGTGGCTTTCCCCCTTACTATGACCGGTAATAGTCAAATTTTCTATTGGCAACGGAGCTAATGCTTTGGGTAATAACTCAGGTAACTTATCTATAGCTCGCATAGTATAAGCAGAGAAACCCTTATGGACAGTTTCTGGTTTTGACGGGTCTGTCTCATTTACCTTAACATAATTTTTTTCATCAGGTAAATCTTCAAAAATTAGTTTTATATTAGCACGTTGCCGCCATCTACCTCTCTCAGTACGCAAGTTAGGTACATTATGAACTTCCATAAGGCAAGCCGAATACTCAGCACGGTGCGGACCATCATATAACATATAACCATTGGCCGAAATACTAGTACTACCTTGAAAACTATCCACTCCAATTAAATCTATTTTGGCCCACATACTAATTTGCTCATTTAACCGCTTGCCAAGCAAAGGATGGAGTAAATTAGAACGTTGAAGTAAATAAGGATTAAAAATAGCATTAGTCCCCAATACCACTAAATCTGCTTTAGCAATTTTTTCAATTCCAGCTTGTAAATACCTGACTCCAGTAGCGATACCAGCAGTAGTTTCTACCCCTAAAGCTTCTGCTTCCAAAAGTAAAGTAATCCTTGGGTCTGAATATAAATACTCCAATTCATTTTGGATAGTAAATTTGACATCTATCGGGCATAAGCCGCAGACCCCATTATTACAACACAAAGCACGATTTTTAGTAGCTTGACGTACTCTGGCAGTTGCTTGTTGGAAATATAAATCTGGATAAGCTTGTTTCAGTATTTTATCTGGATTATTAAAACGGTGAGGAGGTTGAGGGTATGGTTGGCTACGAGGATATGGGGCATCGTTAGGGCCAGAAACAGACATTATTCTTTCGGCTTCAGTATAATAAGGTTCTAACTCATCATAACTAATCGGCCAATCTCTACCAACTCCATAAACAGATTTAAGTTTTAAATCATTGGGCATTAATCTAGGAGTACAAGCCCACCATGCTCTTGAGCTACCCCCAAAACCAATAATGTATTTCCAGTGTTTGGCTGGATTATTATTTACATGAGAAGAATTTGTAGAAATATTAGTAAGTTTACGATTTTTTACTTGCCATTGGTGAGAATTTTTTTGACCTCGCTCTAAAACTAAAATACGAATATCTTTCCTAGCTTTAGCAAGATAATTGTGGAGGAAAAAGGAACTGGAAAAACTGGTACCAACAACAATAACATCGAAAGTATTATCCAAAATACTCTCCTATTCAAAAGGAACTAAAAGTTATTATTAGCTTGCGTCGGGCTAATATGTAACCCGACCTGCTTAAGAATGTTGAGCTATCACCCAACCTTACATAAAATGTTTATTTTTTTGTATTTGCTTCTTCAGGTTTCTCAAGAACGATTTTTACCTTATTACTATAGGTAGCACGTTTATAACTCTTACTATAGATAAAGATATAATAATCACTGTTTCTTTCTGTCTCTTTATAAACTAATTCACTACCAGTAGCTTGAGCAATAACTTGACTCTGATCATTGACTAATTTAATTACTAGATCGTCACTTTTAGGAGCCGGAAAAGTTAAAATCTCATCTCGATTCAAAGATACTTTAAACTTAGAACAATCTAAAGAACCACCCTCTAAAAACTCATTTAAGCGAGTATTATTCACTATTGTTTTTAATACATTTTCATTGCTATTGAAGGATTTAAATAGGAATGAAGTAGATCTTTGTTGCGGGTCAGTCTCAATTTTAAGTTTGTATACCCCAGCTTTAACCACTCTAATTGGGCCAATCATTAAAGGACCCTCACCATTTATACCATTGGCAACGACTTCTCCCGGCACATCACTTTCAGGCCCAGTTAATTGATAAATAAGGCCTTGTGATTTGTTATTCAGATACCATGACATAACTTGATTAGGTTGCAAATTAAATTCCGCAACAAAAGGTTCATTTTTAGAAGTGTTGAATCTGTAAGAACTACCACCCGATTCTATTAAATCACCTGCAGCTATAGTAAATATCTCACCATCTTTTTTATAACTAGTTTCAGCATTGGTGGTGTATGATGGTTGTCTACTTTCAATTTCTTGCCCTTCATCGTTTGTAGTAATGGATGTAACGGGAGCATCATTGACCATACATTGATCACTATACACACCAATACCCTTGTAAGCCGTAATATCAGCTGTATCTAATTTAAAACTAGTTGAATTCAAGTCAAATTTGAATTTTAATTTCAGAGCATCTTCTTTAAGCGAGAAACCAAATCCATCAACTCTGACTCCATCAAATACGACAATATTACCATCATCAGTAAGGTACGGAGTGGTAGCAGAAAAATCTACAGTCTCTGCATTAACTACATTTGTAGCTGCTAAAAGAGCTAATATAATGAATATTTTTTTCACTAATTTTCCTCGTAATAAATTAAATTAATATTCTCAGATTCAAGATATGGTTACAACATATATTTTAAAGTATAACAATAAATTCTAATTAAAGCAAAGCATCACTTTAACATCTTCACTAATTAGCTAGTATGGAACAGAAAGTAGATTTACCAAAATTCATGCAATATTTTTAAGCTTAGGTAAATCGTGCCTCATTCCCAAACTAAAAATTTATCTTATGCAAAATTCGGACTAGATTTTACTACGCATGATAACTTCTATCTTATCAGTAGTTCTATGCAAAACACTATTTAATTTTGCTCGGCCTCGATCTATTTTAACATCAGCAGTAAATAAAAAGTAAGAACTAGCAACCGATAAATTTTCGTCATGGATTTTAAGTCCAGCTAAAGCTGGGTGAGCAACAAAACTTTGGATATTAGGAAATGGTTCAGGTTCAGCTAATAAAATATTAACATCACTTGCCGTTAAATTTTCTACTAATGCCATTAAAATTTTATCTGATGTAGTATTGACATTAATTGCGGTTCTAGTAGGTAAGGTACTTATATATGGTAATATTTTATAATATTCTTCAATTTCAACTAACAAACGAATTTCGCTAGGACTAGTAAACAATCTATTTGCAGTACGATAAGCAGGATTTTTCATTAAATAAACGTTATCTTCAGCACCATTAGGTTGTGGTTCTTCGTTCTTATCAATCCAATCCACGATTATTTGAGCTAACGATATTGGTAACTCCAAGATAGCTAATAGTCGTTCCAAAATAATAATATCTTTGGGACTGAGTTGGCCATCATCTTGTAACAAGTTATTTAAATTAAATCGCCCCTGCAAGTCTGTAACCTGACCAGTAATATATCCACCTGGAATTGGTAAAGCTGGAATTGTGGTAGCCCAAGCATCTTGTAAACTATCAACTTTTTTACTATCTCGCAATAAAATTCTTTTAATCCAACTTTCCCCGCCTAAAGCATACATATAAGCTTGTTCGCCATTAATAAAATTAGCAGTGCGATGAATATCTAATTGTTGTCTAGTTGTCATTGCTACAGCCATAATGGTAGCTAATGCAACTATCAACATTGCGGTAATTAATGCCACTCCACGTTGGTATTTATACAGTATCAATTTGGCACTCGAAATAACCGTTCAATATTCCCCCATCCATCAATATCTAGTGTTATTTTAATTGCTGTTAATTGAGTTGAATTATTTGTTGGTGGCCATTGTTCATGCCAAGTCAACAGCTTATCTAAATAATACCATTGTATAGAATTAATATTTGCTGCCAAGTTTACGGATATTGGATTACTATCTTGAGCTCGATCTAATACAAACCAATAAGAACGTATCAAAGTTTTTTTTTGTAGATGATAAGCTACTCGTTGCAAAGAACTTCTATTTTGTTGGGCGGGATTACGCCAACCAGAACGAGTAAATTCTATTTGTTGGAGTGTCCCTTTGATATGGCTCTCTTCGTCACCATACTGATTGCGGATTGGACGTTGAACTATTTGTTCAATATCACGACCTAATTTTATGAATATTTGTTGTAAATTAGCTAACTGTTCTGCTTGTTGTTTGATTTGCAAACGAGCAGTAATAACAGTATTGAGGCCACTATAAGCCATCACTGAGATTACCGCAAACACAGTTAATGCTACTAATAATTCTAATAATGTAAAACCTACTGCAAATTTTATCATCAGGAACTATCGTTAGAATTTAGCAAAATTTAAGAGAATGATTTTTGAGTAGTTCTAAATATGGTGAATTTATTAATTGGTTTTATTAAAATAACTTATTCATCATTTGCGGATAGATTTTTTAGTAAATTTTTAGCTGTATGCACAATTTTTTTACGAGAAAGGATAAATTGCCACTTATGACCTCCTTTTTGTCGCCATAATACTGATGACCTGATTCCAGCAAGTAACAAAGTCCGAATTTTATCTACATAACTCTGATTTTCTAAAAAAGATTTATTACCATTAATTTTGATACGATAGTCAAAACTACTTATAGTTTCAGTGTAAATGATAGCTAAATTATGTAACATTTCTGGGTGATTAATTGAATGTTTATCAACTTGAATTTTAGCAGCATGGATCCCGCCTTGAATATGTTTGATCATCTTAGGATGCTTAATTAATTTGCGTTCTAAAAACTCCATACCCAACATATATTGCATAATTTCCACGTTTTGTTTATCACCTCCAAATTGTTCTATCAATACACGCAAACCAGTTCTAATTTTACCAATTCCACCATAAACATCCGTAACAGAATCAGCATCTAGTTTTAATAAGCTATAGATACTGGCTTCAAACGGAGCTTGATCAAATAAACCTTTTTGGGAGATTTGTTGGACTAATTCAGCAGCTTGAAACATACCAGCTAAAGCTAATGTTCTATTTTCTATACTCATTGTGGGAATATCCAGAAATATTTTAATTTCTTAAATTGGGTTTCGTTTATAGTTAAATTTCCATAAAAATTCATTAATTCACTCATAATTATTTAGGACTACCTAAAATAGTAATTAAATTGGTTCACGCTAGGTCGGGAAATACTATATGTGATTATAAACGATATTTTAATATAATTAGTATAACAGATGTTGTGGATTTTTTATTATGACAGGCTTAAGTAATGTAACCAAAGGAAGGTAGCAAGATAAGATTTAAATCCCTCCAAGGAGGGAAGTTTTAATACTTAGGCGTTCATCAAAGCAACGGTAGTATCTAACATACGATTGGAGAATCCCCATTCGTTGTCATACCAAGAACATATTTTCACTAAAGTTCCACCTGTTACTTTAGTTAAGGTAGAATCATAATTGGAAGAGAAAGTAGTGTGATTAAAATCTACAGATACTAATGGACCATCATTAAATGATAATACACCTTTTAAAGCTCCTTCAGAAGCTTCTTTTAAAATACTATCAATTTCTTCTTTAGTAGTTGCACGAGCTGCAACAAAACATAAATCAACTACGGATACATTAATAGTTGGAACCCGAATTGCGAAACCGTCTAATTTACCATTTAATTCTGGTAATACTAAACCTACTGCGGCAGCAGCACCAGTTTTAGTAGGAATCATGGATTGAGTAGCAGAACGAGCCCGACGTAAATCTGAGTGATAAACATCGGTTAAAACTTGATCATTAGTATAAGAATGAATGGTAGTCATTAATCCATGTACCAGACCAATTTTATCATTCAAAGGTTTAACTAATGGAGCTAAACAGTTAGTAGTACAAGAAGCGTTGGAAATTACGGTATCGCTAGATTTAAGAACGTTGTGATTAACTCCATACACGATAGTAGCATCAACATCACTACCACCAGGTGCAGAGATAAGTACTTTTTTGGCTCCACCGGCCAAATGAGCACTAGCCTTAGCTTTGCTGGCAAAGAAACCAGTGCTTTCATGCACAACATCAACTCCTAAATCGCCCCAAGGTAACTTAGAAGGATCACGTTCTGCTAAAACTTTGATTTTATCGCCATTTATTACTAAGTAATCGCCTTCAACTGATACATCGCCACTAAATTTACCATGAGCAGTATCATATTTAGTTAAATGAGCATTAGTATTAGCATCACCTAAATCGTTGACCGCAACAATCTGAATTTCCTCATTGCGTCCAGTTTCATAAAGTGCACGTAAAATATTGCGTCCGATACGACCATAACCATTAATTGCTACTTTAATTGCCATCTGCTTAATTGTCTCCTAATTAAAATGACGTTTTAACATCGTAGTATATTCCCAATGGGAACGATAAATTTTAGCCAAAAGTTAAATATAAATAAAACTTATTGATAGTCAAACAAAATCCATCGCATTAATATTGTAATTTCAAGATATTTCAATGCGTTTTATATACAGAAAGACAAAATATTTCTAAATATATTATTTTAAATTGTCGTTAAATTTTTACTCAAATACTTATGGCTAGTATAACATAGTTAAAATAATTAACAAAATTGGTTTAATTAAATGACAGATATTACTTGAGACTGGTGGAAATGATATTTTTTTTAAAATAAGATTTGACTTCTCTTAACAATTTTGGATGGATAGCAGATTCTGATAAAAATTACATGATAATCAACCGATTGGTAAATAAATACTAAAAGAACTCCCTTTTCCAAGCTCACTATTTACCACAATTTTACCACCCATCATTTCAGCAAAATGTTTGGTGATAGAAAGCCCTAAACCAGTTCCTCCATAATATCTAGTTGTAGAAGAATCTGCTTGAGTAAATGATTGAAATAATTTATTTTGCTGCTCATTATTCATACCAATACCATTATCAATAATCCGAAAAATAATCTGGTCTATGTTAGCTATATTTTGGTATTCTGCTTTAAAAGTAATAATACCATGTTCGGTAAATTTAGAAGCATTGCTGATTAGATTCAATAACATTTGACGCAATTTAGTAATATCAGTTTGCATGCTTCCCAATTGTTCACAACAATCAACTTGTAAAGTATTACCTTTTTTAGCAATTAATAGTTGAGTTTCATTAGTAACTTCTTCAATAAGTTCAACAATATCAACTGATTCAATAAATAGCTCCATTTTACCAGCTTCAATTTTGGATAAATCTAGCACGTCATTGATTAACCCTAATAGGTGTTTCCCAGCTGAATTAATTTTTATTAAGTCGGATATACATTCGTTTTCTCCTAATTCTTCAGCATCTTCTTTTAATAATTCACTATAACCAATAATAGCATTAAGAGGAGTGCGTAATTCATGACTCATATTAGCCAGAAATTTGCTTTTTGCCAAATTAGCATCTTCAGCAGTTTTTTTAGCATGTTGCAAATCGTTCTCTATCTTTTTACGTTCTATAATTTCCTTAGTAAGTAATTGGTTAGCCTTCAATAATTCTATAGTACGTTCACGAACTCTAGTTTCTAATTCTTGTTTATGTTGACTATCTTGTTCAATAAAACGCAAGTAAGATTTAATTCTGCTAATTAATTGAGGAGTATCAATTGGTTTAGTAAGATAATCAGCTGCTCCAATAGCAAATCCTTTTTGCCGAAATTCTTCAGTTTTATAAGCAGCGGTTAGAAAAACTATGGGAATATGTCGATTTTTTTTACGAGAACGGATAGCTTCTGCGGTTTCAAATCCATCCATTTCTGGCATTTGCACATCAAGGATAATTAAGTCTACTTTTGTCTCAAGAAGAAGTTCTAATGCTGCCATTCCAGACTGTACTGCTAAAATTGTAGCGTCAATATATTCTTCGATTAAAGTTTGTAAAGTAAATAAGTTATTTGCATTATCATCGACAATCAGGATATTAAATAAGTTATATTGAGACATATTTTATTATTATATTTAGAAAATTTAGGTAATTCTAAATAAAGTAGTAGTGGTTGATTTATTAATTAATTTATTGTAATTTCAAACCATTACCACTATTTTATTTAAGACTACCATATTTTTTAGGATATGGTCAATAAATTATCATTTACCAATTAAATAAAATACTATAATACAAGTAACTAATTAGGGAAATGCTATATCATCTGTGTTGATATCGATATCTGTTAACATTTGCTTATATATTTTGATTTGGCATTTGTCAATTTCATTGGTACAATCTACTTCTGTAATAAGTTCGACTCCAACTTCAAAATTGTTTTTATTATGTTTGCACCATACAATCTTACCTTTAAATTTTAATGGCGGCCGAATTAATGTATTTATAATAATGATAGCACCAGGCTTCCAATAGCAGTTTGATTCAAATGCTATGTCTTTTAAGCTTACATTACTCAAATACTCCTGATCGTGCAAACATTCATTTACATATCCAACTTTGATAGGTACACGAGCCGAATGGCGGATAAATTTTCTTCTAGGTTCGTTTGGCATGTTTATATGAGAATTAATTAGGACTTAATTAATATTATAGCAACTAAATAATACAAATAGGAAATAATGATATTATAAATTACTTAATCAAAAATTATAAGTTTGGAGTTTAATAATTTGAATTATAAGTTGATTTTAAAATATTTTACATTCATTATTACATTTAAATAAGGAATATTTATGGGAATGCTGACTGGTAAACGAGTCTTAATTGTAGGCTTGGCAAGTACTCGTTCAATTGCTTGGGGAGTGGCTCAAGCGATGCACCGTGAAGGAGCTGAATTGGCCTTTACTTATCAAAATGACAAGCTACAAAGTAGAGTTGTAAAAATGGCAACTGAATGTAATTCTAATATTACAATACCTTGCGATGTTAGTAGTGACGAGCAGATTGATAATGTATTTACAGAATTACAAAAAACTTGGGATGGATTGGATATTATTATTCATTCAGTTGCTTTTGCTCCAAGAGAAGAGTTGAATGGTGCATATTTGGAAAATACCACTCGAGAGGGCTTTAAAACAGCTCATGAAATTAGCTCTTACAGTTTTTCCGCTTTGGCAAAAGCTGGTCACAGTATGTTACAAGGACGTAATGGTGCTTTATTGACTTTGAGCTACCTTGGTGCTGTGCGGGCAGTTCCTAATTATAATGTAATGGGATTGGCAAAAGCTAGTTTAGAAGCTAATGTGCGTTATTTAGCTCATGGTTTAGGGCCTGAGGGTATTCGAGTTAATGCTATTTCTGCTGGCCCAATTCGTACTCTAGCGGCCTCTGGAATTGCTGATTTCCGTAGTATGTTGGATTATTTTGAGAAAAATTCTCCACTACGACGTAATGTAACAATTGAAGAAGTTGGCAATGTTGCTGCTTTTTTATGTTCTGATTTAGCTTCTGCAGTCACTGGTGAAATCACCTATGTTGATTGTGGATTTAATATCCTTGGCATGGTTTAAAACGGAGAATAATACTTTGACCCCAGATGAAAAGAAAAGACAAGTTGCAAAGGCAGCTTTAGAATATGTAGTGGAAAATACCATAATTGGGATTGGTACTGGTAGTACTGCTAATTATTTTGTGGATGCTTTGGCTACGATTAAGCATAAAATTGAGGGTACAGTTGCCAGTTCTGATGCCACAGCAACAAGACTAAAATCTCATGGTATTCCAGTGTTGGATTTAAATGGTGTGGATGAAATTTCTGTTTACATCGATGGTGCTGATGAGTCCAACCGGCATTTACATCTGATAAAAGGTGGTGGCGGAGCTTTAACTCGGGAAAAGATTGTAGCTGCAGTGAGCAAGCGATTTGTGTGTATTGCGGATGATAGCAAATTAGTTGATATGCTTGGTACATTTCCATTGCCGGTTGAAGTAATTCCAATGGCATGTAGTTATGTTGCAAGGGAATTGGTTAAGCTTGGTGGTCAACCAGTGTGGCGGAAAGATTTTGTTACTGATAACGGTAATTTAATTTTGGATGTGCATAATTTGCAAATTAATGAACCAGTTGCTTTAGAAACTAAAATTAATCAAATAATTGGTGTAGTTACTAACGGTTTATTTGCATCTCGTGGAGCTGATGTATTGCTGTTAGGCAGTGATGATGGGGTTAAAATGATAAAGTAATTACATAGATTTTATCTGGCTTTAGACCTGATAGGTTTTGGCAACCTGTTAGGTCTGATGCTTTATATCAATATATTCAATTGGGAAATACTATAGCGAAATAGCCGAATAAATTATTTTTTCTTAGGTCGTTCCCAACCACTAATGCTTTGTTGTTCAACTCTACTTACAGTTAATGTATCCTCAGCAATATCTTTAGTAATAGTGGAACCAGCCCCAATGGTAGCACCTGCTTCTACTATCACTGGAGCGACTAATTGCGTATCTGAACCCACGAAAACATCGTTTTTTATAATAGTTTTATGTTTATTGGCACCATCATAATTACAAGTAATAGTTCCAGCACCGATATTTACATTACTACCAATTTCACTATCACCAATATAACTCAAATGATTGATTTTAGAGCCACGAGCTACTACAGATTTTTTTAGTTCCACAAAATTACCAATATGCACCTGTTCAGCTAGTTCTGTTTCTGGTCGGAGTCGAGCAAAAGGCCCTATTTTACAACCGGCACCGATGATAACATCTTCAATGACACAGTTACTTAATACCTCTACATCATCAGCAATTTTAGCATTGCGAATTATTGTATTAGGGCCAATTCGTACTCGATTGCCAAGTGCAACATTACCAGCTAAAATCACGTTAATATCAATGCTAATATCATGTCCGGTTTTAATCGTACCACGTATATCTAATCGGTTTGGGTCTTGTACTGTAACTCCTGCTAACATTAAATTATTTACTTGTTGTAATTGATAATAACGTTCTAAATTTGCCAATTGCACTCGATCATTTACTCCCATAACTTCATATACATCATCAACTGTATTGATATGAATAGGTATATTATCAGTGACTGCCATCGCAATAACATCAGTTAAATAATATTCACCTTGAGAATTATTCTTATCTAATTTAGCCAACCAAGCACGTAAATTACTAGCTTTAGTAGCTAACATTCCTGTATTTATTTCTTGAATCAATTTTATCTCAGTAGTAGCATCTTTTTCTTCTACAATACGCTCGGCTTGTCCATTATTATTACGTATAATTCGGCCATAACCAGTTGGATTATTTAACTTAGCAGTAAGTATATTGAGACTAGTTTCTGCTGAACATAAACCTTGCAAAGTCACAGAATTAATCAATGGTACATCACCATACAGAACTAATACTATATTATCATCTGCAATATTTGGTATAGCTTGTGCAACAGCATGTCCAGTACCTAATTGCTGTTTTTGTTCTACCCACTGTACTGGCAAATTGGCAAGAGTATTACGCACTTGTTCGCCGCCATGTCCATAAACAACTTGGATTGATTCCGGTTGTAAGCTCATAGCAGTATCAATTACATGTTGTAACAAAGGTTTGTCAGCAAGACAATGCAAAACTTTAGGTAAGTCAGAATTCATCCGTTTACCAAGTCCAGCCGCTAATATAATAATAGAAAGTTTCATAAGTTATTGTAATTTTTCTTAATTAGTGATTACTTGAAAATAAGGCTAAGTTACATTATACTAACATATATTATTTGAATCCTTTGTAAAAATCCAGTGACATCTAACGAAAAACGTCTTTTAAGCATCGCATTAATTATGTTTGTCGGTTATATGTTGCCATTCCAAATGGCACCTATAGCTATTACTTTTTATCAAAATTATCGTAATTCAATTGATGATTTACAGCAAAATATTGAACTTTATGAGAAGCTTGGTGAACATGCAGAACTTTGGGAAAAAGAAAATAAACTTGCAAAACAAGAACTTATTAAAATCAAAGCAGGTGTTTTACCCGGTGAAAATTATGAACTAATAAGAATTAAAACTCAGGCTTTAGTGACAAAATTAGCAAATAATGCTGGTATCACTTTTAAATCATTAGTTGCTCCAGAATCAATTCAAATTAATGAGTGGATTTTAGTAACTCAAAGTATGCAATTTGAAGCTAATTCACTAACTTTAATAAACTTTTTGAAAGATATAGATGAAAACAAGGTCAATTTGGCAGTGGTAAGTTTAAATATACGTAGCTATAAAAATAAATTAACCGGCACAATTAAAATTACTGGTTTTAGCCGAGTAATAGAAGAGGATATAGAAGAGGATAAAGAATCATGAATGAACTCACTTTACCTCTTTTCACCCAATTACTATCCAAGAAAAGTATCGCTCCAGTTGAAGGCTTTCCGGATAATCCTTGTTTGATGTTCTCAACCTTACCCAAAATAGAAGATCGGGCTAAAATCCGATTTATTTTGGGGCATGAAATTCGGTTTGAGAAAAGCAATGAAGATCATGTTAGCCGTTTAATCAAACACTGGCGGGCTAAATTAGCTCCTGAATTAGATGGTACTGGTGCAGAGGGTATAGACCAACTAGACAATGAATATTTACAAGATTTAGCCTCCGATGCTCCTATCATTAGAATGGTAAACCATTTGATGGAACGTTCTTTAGACTTGAATGCTAGTGATATTCATTTTGAACCGGAAGAAAAATATTTAAAAGTCCGTTGTCGAGTGGATGGGGTCATGGTTAATTTAGAAAATTTACCAGCTCAGGTAATTGCAGCCGTATCTTCTCGGGTTAAATTAATGGCTCGCTTGGATATTGGAGAAAAACGCTTGCCGCAAGATGGACGGATTCAGTATCAAATGGGGGAACGTTCTTTGGATATGCGGGTTTCCACTTTACCCGGAGTACACGGTGAATCTATTGTATTGCGGATTTTGGATAGAAGTGATATTCAAGTAGAGTTGGAACAGTTGGGTATGCCGCCAGATTTACTCAAATCTTATAATCGAGTTATTCAACAACCGCATGGTATCATACTAGTTACTGGCCCTACTGGGAGTGGCAAAACGACTTCTTTATACGCTACTTTAGAAAAAATTAACACTGGCCAACAGAAAACAATTACTATCGAAGACCCGGTGGAATATCAGCTAGAAGGCATTACCCAAATCCATGTCAACTCTAAGATTGGTCTATCTTTTTCGGCTGGATTGCGTTCGATTGTGCGGCAGGATCCGGATATTATAATGGTAGGAGAAATTAGAGACCGTGAAACTGCTGAAATTGCGATAGAATCAGCTTTAACTGGCCATTTGGTATTTTCAACTTTGCATACCAATGATTCGGCTGGAGCAATTACTCGTTTGCAAGATATGGGAATTGACAGTTATCTTATCAGTTCTAGTATTATTGCGGTAATGGCTCAACGTTTGGTACGTAAAATTTGTGTCCATTGTGCTGATTATGAAATGATTACTGATGAAGAAGCTGATTTGTTAGATATTGATCCGAAGCAGTTTTCTCAGGTTAGGCGTGGAGTTGGCTGTGATAGGTGTGCCAATACTGGTTATCGAGGTCGTTTAGGTTTATATGAATTATTAGTCATTTCTGATAATACTCGGCATGTGATTGGTTCTGGTGGGGATGCGAGTGCAATTCGTAATCAAGGAATTAAAGATGGTTTACAAACTCTACGCAAAGATGCTCTGGAAAAATTATTTCAAGGGCTAACTACTCCAGAAGAGATTGTGAGGGTTACTAAGGCTAATTAAAAAATTTGGTAGTCCTAAACAAAGTAGTGTTAAACCTACTAAGTTTTTAAACCTAGTAGGGTTTTTTAAATAATCACTACATTAGTTAGGACTACCCTTTTCCTATCTCAACTCCTTCTTCAAAGATACAACCTTCACCAATTGTGATTCCTTCTAATTTGGTATTTTTTAGAAAGATGGCATTTTTAATTTTGCCATTGATAAGTACCGAAGCATAATTTTCATGATATAAAGAGAGGAATAATGAACAAACCAAACAAATATGTATCCCGATTAAATGAAGAACAAAAAATAGAATTATACAAAATAGTCAAGGAATCAGTCAAAGCAACAGTACTACCACGAAAATCAAAGTGATAGCTCAGATATTTTCCATCGGTTTCCTGACCAATCAAGCCCAAACCATAGACATAAAAAGTCTTCTGGCCATTTTCATCCTTAACAAGGACTTGACTTAAAGCTGGTTGAGAATTAATGACATATTGAGTCTGATTAACCCCAATCCGTTGATTTTCTGCATCATAATGATAAACAACTGAATCAGATTGGATTAAGCGATTGCGAGTTGCAACTTAAACTGGGCTTCCTTTCGTCAGCCCAGCCTACGAGCTTGCAAGTTTATTTAGTAAAACAATTTGATGATGAATGCATTATTGGTGATTTGGTCATACCTAATAATACGAAAAACTCTTTGGTAGTCAATTTAGAAATTTTTTTATTAAAATAGTATTGGGAAGAATTTTCTAAACCAAAATCAAGTTCAACAAGTTCAAAAGGTGTTAAATATATGTAAAGTATAAAAAGTTGTTCTTTATCAAAATGATATACTAATAATTTACTCCATAAAAGATTATGAAAATGCCATTTTATCTTTGTATCAAATTCAATAAATTCATAAACAAAATGTCTAGCAATTGCATTAGAAATATAAGGACTATCTTTTCCGAGTTCAGATGTTTCTAAACATGATACAATGTCTCTAATTTTTTCTGTAAAATATACTTCTCTTTTTCCTTGAGTATATCTTTCATTTATATAAGATATATATGGTTTAAAATATATAATTTCATAATACTTTAAGGAGATAATAATTGTTAAAATAATTAACAATAAAAATTTAAGCAATTTTATAAATAGTTTTAACAAAAATGACTTTATTTTATAGCAATAATTGGGGTCAAATAATTGGGGTCAGAGTAAAATTAATTCTCTTGATATGCTGGGGATATCTACTGGCGAAGCTCTAGCCAATTTTGCCATGAATCATCCTATTTGT
>DAOUSR010000213.1 GCA_030627125.1 Thioploca sp. | reverse complement strand
GGTATGATTGCAATGTTACCAATTGCCAGTACATTCATTGCTATGGCATTTATTGAAAGTAGCCTTTCATCATCCGGCATTGCAGATTTGGAGTTTTATTTTCCGGGATTAGGAATCATTATCACAATTGTTGCCTTATATATAATCGGTTTATTAGCTACTTCTTTTATTGGCAAGTATGTCTGGAATCATATTGACCTCGTTTTAGAACGCATTCCAGCAATTGGCCAGATATACAAAGCTATTAAGGAAATTTTGGGATATGATACTAGTGATGAAGCTGTGTTTAAGGCAGTTGTGCTATATAAAAACACCGCAACTGATTCGGAAGAAATTGGTTTAGTGACTAGAGAGTATCAAGAGGACGATGGTTGTCGTAAGTCATTTGTTTATGTGCCAAATTCACCTACACCTACAAGTGGTAGATTGGTGATAATAGAATCAGATAAATTGCAAGAGATTGATATTAATCCAAATGAAGCACTTAAAATAATTTTAGCTGTAGGAAAAATTGATCTGAAACTAAATTCCGTCAATAAAGTATAAATCCGCTGTACAGATAATCTTCTGTACAAAGATATACAATTTAAATAGCTCGATGGCCAATATCAGTCCGATAATACATATCTTTCCAATGAATTGTCTTGACTAATTGATAGGCTTTAGTTTGAGCTTCTTGCACTGTGTCACCTAAAGCACAGGCACATAATACTCTTCCGCCAGCAGTAACGACTTGTCCAGCTTGTTCCACCGTTCCAGCATGGAAAATTTTACCAGCTGCAGTGTCTGATAAACCATTAATAGCTAAACCTGTTGCATATTTATCTGGATAACCACCGGCAGCTAATACTACTCCTAAAGCAGTTTGTGGATTCCATTTAGCTGAGATTTGGTGTAAACGCTTATCCAGTGTAGCCATACAAAGTTCAACTAAATCAGACTGTAAACGCAACATAATCGGTTGAGTTTCTGGATCACCAAAGCGACAATTATATTCTAAAACTTTTATATTACCTTGAACATCAATCATTAAACCGGCATATAAAAAACCAGTATAAGGATTACCTTCCATTGCCATACCATGGACTGTGGGTTCTATAATTTCGGTCATGATCCTAGAATGAATTTGGGGGGTAATAACTGGAGCAGGAGAATAAGCTCCCATCCCACCAGTATTAGGTCCTTTATCCCCATCATCACGAGCTTTATGATCTTGAGAGGTGGCTAGTGGTAGAATATGCTCTCCATCCACCATGCAAATAAAACTGGCTTCTTCACCAGTTAAAAATTCTTCGATAACAATATTTTGACCAGCTTCACCAAAATTATTATCCACTAGTATGTTTTGCACAGCAGTGATAGCTTCTGTTTCAGAATACGCTAAAATTACTCCTTTCCCAGCGGCTAAACCATCAGCTTTAATTACAATAGGTGTACCAATTTTGCGAATATAGGCTATCGCTGGTTCAACTTCAGTAAAACTTGCATAAGCAGCGGTGGAGATACTGTGTCTGTCTAAAAAATTTTTGGTAAATAATTTAGAACCTTCTAATTGAGAGGCAGATTTAGTTGGCCCAAAACAAGGTAAATCAGCTTGTTGGAATTCATCAACAATTCCCATTACTAGAGGAACTTCTGGGCCAATAATAGTTAAATCAATAGTATTCTTTTGAGCAAAGTTGACGAGAGATTTGATATCATCGGCTCCAATAGCAATATTTTTTATTTTGGGTTCTTGGGCTGTGCCAGCATTACCAGGAGCTACAAAAACTGTTTGAACTTTGTTTGATTGAGCAACTTTCCAAGCAAGAGCATGTTCACGCCCTCCACTACCAACTATTAATATTTTCATAAGGCTATTTATTTGTGATTTGGATTTAATCAATATAATTACTGACTTAAAATATATATTTATTATGGATTTTTTCAGGAATTAAAATACTGTTATGTTAAATGATTTTTTTTTAGTATTAATTATAGCATTTCTCAATTTAGTGTTATTCAATTTAATTACTTATTTTAATAATTTTTTTAGAGTTTAAGTGAAACGCTATACATCAGCAAAATAATAACTACTAATTAAAATAATCCATATATAATTTTTTGCATAATATTAAGTTATAGCATTTCCCAATTGGATGAATTAGCTCAATACAAATTAACAAGTTGATATTTATATTGAAGTTCGTTAATAATTAAGCATTCATAATTAAGAATTGCTATAACACCATAAGATGTAATGCAATTAATATCATTCGCAAACTCATTGCATCTTGCAGTTGTCTAAATTATTAAGCAATATTAGTCACTTACTATAAAACTACCTTTGTTATACCTGATGCTAGTAATTTGGTTGGTTTTAATATGTCGAGTAAACTCAAAAAAACCACCAATATCTCCGTTTGCTTCTGAAATCTCAGTAAACACTTGTTGCATATTAGAACTATGAGTAGTTGCAAATATTTGTACTTTAAATTGAATTGATAAACTAAATAACATTCTCCATAAATCTTTTCTTTTACTGTGGTGGATACCATTTTCAATTTCATCAATTAATAAAATACCATTTTGGTTATCTATTAGCTGTAAAATAATATTCGCTATCCGATTTAACGCATCACCGAATAAAGCCAAAGGAAAAATTTTACCATTTTTTTGGTAAGATAAATAGCTGGTTTGCCAATAGTTAGTGTGTTGACATCAACTATCGAGGAGTCAATAAGTTGAAAAGCAGCTTTTACTTTATCGGCATGACCTTGCATAAAACATCTATCATATTGTTCAGCTAGACTCCTATTCGTGACTGATACAGAGTTGGATAAAAAGCCAATTTTCTTAAAATTAACATACTCTGGTATTTTACTAGTTCTAACCCAAACTCCTTTAGAATGTGCAACCAAGGAAAATAACGGTACGGCATGTTTACTAGTTTCGTGAGTAACAATATTTAATACTGAAAATGCTGCATCTTTACTGTGTAACAATAAATCGGATAATTTTTGTTGTTCTTCAACACACTCAGAATCAAAAATAATTTTTAGTAAATCTTTTTTAGACGGAGTAAATAATTCTAATAAATTAGCAATATTATTTTCATTGACATATCTAATACTAACAATTGCAGTTTGATCCTGATTAAAGAATAAATTTTCCCAAGCTTTTTCAGGTGCAGCTTTTAATACTTCTTGATTGGTTCCTCGCATTTGCATTAGAGTAAGTACTTGAGGCGAATGACTTAAATGTAGAGCCTCCAAAAATGCAGTTTTACCTACATTATTTTTACCACCTATCAAATTTACCTGATGAAAACCAGAAAATGTTGAAGTGCCAAAGCATCTAAAGTTTTCAATTTCAATTTCTTTAATCATAATTAATCCACTGTGTAAAAATTTTAAATATAATAACACATTGGATATACGAAAATATTGTTATAATTTTGCTAATTCAAAATATGCTAAAGTTATTACTTAACGAAATCATTATTTAATGATAGGATAAGCAATTACATAAAAACTAATAGGTGTTATATGCTAAAAAGAAAACAATTAAATAAAGAACGATTAGATAAAGTTGTCAGTGATGCTAATCGGAATAAAGAATTACGAGATCAAGGTTATCGGGAGCAAGCACTTAAACTTTATTCTTGGATTTGTACTCGTTGTGAACGTGAGTTTAACCATAAAAACTTGCAAGAACTTACAGTTCACCACAAAGATCACAATCACGATAATAATCCATCTGATGGTAGTAATTGGGAACTATTATGCGTATATTGCCATGATAATGAACATTCACGATTTTTAGATGCAGAATATGGGGAACTTACATCTGATACAGAGAAATCAGCTGCTACCCATAATCCATTTGCTGACCTTAAAAAATTGGTAATTGCTCACTCCCCCTCAATTAAGAAAAAATAGATTTTAAAGGAGAGAGAACGTTATTGATGGATTGAAAAACAGATAAACCTTGACGTTTGCCAGTATTGACAACAGAACGAACATTAGCAAACAAATCTCTGCCCCATTGTGAACGAAAACCATTAGTTACTTTCCTAAAAATAGTACTCATACGAATGGCTTGTTCACTACTATTATGGTGGCACAATCTTCCAAGAACAGGATGTCTTGAATTTTGGTATAACGTTTCTTCAGACGAATACCATCCTTATGTGTGGGTTGAATACCCAAATATTTGCTGAAGCGGCGTTTCAAATCACACCGATATTGGCTCTACTCTTTACTGGCAGTAGAGTTTCTAGCTAAACGTGTCGCACTCTTTACGATATCCAAATATCTTATCTCCCTTTGAAGCCCAATCTCTGATTATATTAGGTTTAATGCCACTTTCGTCAATATATACTAATTGCTCTTTATCTATACAATCAACTAATTGTTTGAATTGCTTCTACTTTATCTTCATATTTTAAACCTATAACACATATTAAAATGAAAACCTATCAAAATACTGGGCATAAACCTACGAATTTTGTTAAAAATCACACTCAAACTCACCAGGAAAGATTTCTATACACAAGTCATTCGGAGCAGCTTCTATAAATGGGTCAAAAGTTAGGATTTCATAGGATTCACTACTACGAGTGTTAGTTTCAGCTTCAATGGCAATACTATATTTAATACTACCATCATCATTAGGAACAATACTTGGTGCAACTTCTTTGGAAACTCTTTCGTTCTGCACAGTAAAATCAGGAACTATAAAATATGGTTTACCTTGATATAACACCGAAAAAGTTCCATCAGCTTTATAAACCACTTGCTGAACTCCCTCATATTTCAAAGCTATTTCAATAAAAATGTCTGGAGATAGCACAGTTGGTTTAACAGTTTGAGCAGTACCATCCGGATATTGAATCTTTCTAGTTTTGGCACGGGAACTTCTGCGTAAATCAGTGTCGTCACATTCAAATTC
>DAOUSR010000004.1 GCA_030627125.1 Thioploca sp. | reverse complement strand
ATGTGTTCTTATTAGCCTTTATTTCAATCGTTTTGTCCTTTTCTATTCTCAAAAATCCAGAAACAGAAGCAATGGTTTTAATATTTTTTAATTTTCCATTAATTAATTTTTTCTCTTGTTTGTTTACGCTTTTAAATAGTGTTTCTAAATAATTTGTTTTCCATTCATCATCATCATCAAGAAATGCAAGAAAAAAGTTTCTTCTTGAGTAACACAATGCTTTGAACGCTCCTGAATTCCACGCACCTGTGCCTGAAAATCCTTTTGTTCGTGTATTTTGAATTAGGTTTGTATGAAAAAAACTCTCGAATGCAATATTATGAGTTTCTCTTTGTTTTTTGAATTTATCAAACTTTGGTCTTAAAATTTTTTCACGTAAGGTTTTTATTATTTTATCAATTTTAAAATATTCATCTGAATATCGTTCATTATCTTTTATTGGATTATCATCAACTATATAAATTTGATGTGGATTTATATTAATTTGCTCATATACAGATTTTAAAGAACGCTCTAACAATAGATTCGTTCTTGCAAAACTTGTAGCAATTATCACAATTATTGGGTCTGTATTTTTCTGTTTGTTCATTCTGTTTTGCCTTTTTCCAAAATAAAAATCATAAAATCTGAATTTTCAATACCACTTGTTTTCTTCTCGTCTTTTGTTTGAATAATTTCTTTTATATCAAGATTATATTTTTCAAACAAATTTTCATAAAATGACAAAGGTCGGTGAATATCAAAACGCTCTCTGCCTGACGAATATATTTTTTTTATAAATTTTGTTTCATTCCTGTAGTTAAAATTATTTGGTAAAATCCGCTTTTGTAATGTTGAACAAGTTTGATTTGTATATAATGGATTGCAAATAACCATAATAACATATTTATTTGAAAGTGCTGTTATATCAACCATTATTTTATTGACAATATCTAACCGCTTTTGTTTAGTTTCAGCCAAATGGTGGCATAAAACCAATGAACACAAAATGCTGTCAAATTTTGTTTTTTTAGCAATTAATTTTTCTGTTTCTGTATAATCTAAAATGTCAATATTTTGATAATACTTTTTTCTGTATTTATCAACTATTTTTTTGTCAGGTTCATAAGCTCTAACAGATAAATTTAGATTTTTTAAAAGCATTGACATATCGCCATATCCTGAACCATAATCAAAAATGCTTTTTACTTTTATATGATTTTGAAAAATATCTTTTATTATTGGATTTAAAATATCTTTTTTGCCAACTGTCATTATTTCATTATAGAAACTATCAAATTCTTTTTTTAATTCGTTCTCAACAAAATCAAATTCTGTTATTAACGAAAAATCTTCAATTTCATTAACTGGCGACAAATATTTTTTAAAATCTTGCGAATTTGATAATTTTCCTTGTAATTTATAGCTTACAAAAGCTTTGCGACACATACTTTTAAACAAATAATCTGAAATAGGCAAAAAACTTTTACCAATATCAATTACGAATAAATCTCCTTTTTCAGTTAGTCTTAAATTTTGTGGTTTAAAATCAGTTAAAGTCCATTTAATTTTGCGAAACTGTTTAAGTAAATGAATGAATTTACCTATGTGAATATTTCTATTTTCTTCAAATTCACTTGTTACTTCATATTTGTATTGAATTAAAAGATATTTGTCAAAATATGATACTTTAAATTTAGGAAAAGTAATAATTTCGGTTTCAGATTGCAATGTTTCTGAGAGTGATAAAAGTGTCCAATATAATTCTAATGGTTGTTGTGAATTATCAATTAGCTTGAAAATATTATGTTTGTCAGTAAAAACAAAACCTTCACTTCCTTTTCCCAAAAATGAAAGTTCATCTTTTAATTTCAAATGGATTTTTATAACTTTTTCAGCTTTATCTGTTTTTATTCTTGGTTTATTAATCCCTGTAAATTTGCGTATTTGATAGTATGAAATTTTACTATTTAGAAGCTCTATTGCTTCTTGTGCATTCTTTGCACAAAATATGATGTCGTTTCGTCTTTCATCAAGTGCTTTGCCACAAAGATTTCCGCTCCAACCTGTTACTTGTAAACCAATTATCAGTTTATTCATTTGCCACGATGCTGATATTTCATTCAAAGTTCCTGAACCACCACCAACTGCAATCACTGCATTTGACATACTTATCAGCATTAAATTTCTTGCCAATCCAAAGCCTGTTGGTATTGCTATGTCAATATATTTATTTGCATTTTCAGAATTATAGTCAGGCAAGATACCAATTATTGAATTTTCTGTATAGTTTATAGATTTTCTTGCTCCTTTTGATGCGTATTCCATTACTCCACCAAATCCACCTGTAGCCAAAATAAAATCGTTATCTATTATTAACCTACCTAGCTCAAGAGATATTTTTTGTTTTTCAATATCATTTTCGATGTTTGCATTTCCTATTACGGCTATAATTTGTTTCGACATTTACTCTTGTTTCCTTTGATTTTCAGTTTTCAGAGGTATAACTACTTATTATTAAGATATATTCGCCCTGTTACTCCTAAATATTAACCGATAAATCATGCAAATTTTCCTTCATAATAATATTCTGACTTTTTGCCAGCATATTCCAGTGTATTGACCGTAAATTCAGGCTGCCCTAATTAAGGAATTATCCTGTCAAATATACCTAATATTTGATATTATCCGCTAAATCAAGGATACTAACAAAATATAAATCTAATATACCCTTAAAATAATATACTAATCCTACTTAAAATTTATGTCAAGCAAGGATTCTAAAAAATTACTCACAGAAATACGAGAATTGATACGGCACTTGCATTACTCCATTCATACAAAAATTGCCTGTTGTGATTTGATTGCTAAGTATATCCATTTCCACAAAATTCAAGTAAACTATTGAACCAGAAAAGTTGAGTATTATTTAACTCTTTTAGCTTGACAAGTAACAGAGTATCTACGTTTTAGTTCATTTAATTAGACATCTTTCCTAAATAGGCCATATTACATTGTAAAAAGATTAAAATAATCAAATCTGCATCAAGGAAAAAATATGAATATTTTCAAAAATTTGAGACTCTCTACCAAAGTTTCTATAACAATAATTTCACTGTTGTTACTAATATTATCCATCGGCATAACCAGTATGATTGGAATTAATAACATTGGCTATGAACTAAAAGAAATTGCTAAAGAAGATATACCTTTAACGGAAATCTTTACGCAAATTATTATCAATCAACTTAAGCAAGCTATTTGGTTTGAACGTTCTTTGAATCTTTCTAAAAATAATCAACAGTTTGCTGAATCAAAAGCGGCATTTTTTGAGCTGAATAAAACAATTGGTGATAACTTTGATAAAGGTACAGCTATAACTGCGGAGATATTGGATAGTTCTGATTCAGGTACACGGTCGATAGCTAATAAAATGATAGAGTTTTTGGTCAGTACTAAACGAAAACATCAGGAGTATACTAGGCAAGTGCAAGAAGTATTTAATTTACTTAGTAAAGAACAAGAAATTACCACTCTGGTTACAACAATAGAAACTTTGGAAAATTTACTGAGTAAAGAGTTAAGCTATTCTCTAACGCAAATAGAAAGATTTACTGAAGATTCGACTATTACAGCAGAGCAACATGAAAAAAATACTATGCTCACTGTGTTAATAATAACTGGATTAGCTTTATTGTTTGGCATTATTAATGGAATTTCTGTTGTGCGTACTTTAATCAAATTTCTTACTCAAATAAATGAAATTACTGCTAAAAATAAGCAAGAAGATTGGTTAAAAAGTGGTCAAGCTCAATTAAATGAAAAAATTAGTGGAGAACAGGAAATAACTAAATTAGCCAAGAATATTATAGCTTTTTTGACTACTTATATAGAAGCACAGGTAGGATTATTTTATCTATTAAAACCAGATGATAAGCTTAAAATAATTGCTAATTACGCTTATACTATGAATGAAAATACACCTAGTGAATTCAAGTTAGGCGAATCTTTAGTTGGGCAAGCAGCTTTAGAACAAAAAGTTCTGTCAGTTACTCAAACTCCGGAGGAATGTCCATTAATTATCCGTTCTGGTTTAGCTGGAGCTTTGCCGCATCATATATTGCTCTTGCCATTTCTATATGAAAATGAATTGAAAGGCATTCTTGAAATCGGTTCTGCTATAGAAATTACTGATATTCAACGAACTTTTCTGGAACAAACCTTGTTAAGTATTGGCATTGCGGTGAATACTGCTGAATCACATACTAAAATGCAAATTCTATTAGAACAAAGTCAACACCAAGCAGAAGAATTGCAATTAAAACAAAAGGAAATGCAGCAAACTAACGAAGAATTACAAAGCCAATCGGAAGAGTTGCAAAGTCAATCTGAGGAATTGCAAACCCAACAAGAAGAGCTGAAACAAACCAACGAAATATTAGAAGAACGTACCCAAGGTTTAGAACGCCAAAAATTTGAAACTCAAGAGAAAAATCTGATTTTAGAAAAAAATCGGGTGGAGATGGAAAAAACTCAAATTGAAATGGAAAAAGCCCAAGCTGCGATTGTACTGAAAGCTGAGGAATTGGAATTGGCTAGTAAATATAAATCGGAATTTTTGGCTAACATGTCGCATGAATTACGCACTCCTTTGAATAGCTTATTAATTTTAGCCCAATTATTAGCTGACAATAAACCAGGTACTTTGAATGAAAAACAACTTGAATATGCTAAAACTATTAATAGTGCTGGTAAAGACTTATTAACTCTTATAAACGATATTTTAGACCTGTCCAAAGTAGAAGCTGGTAAAATTGAAGTGCAATGGGAAAATATATCATTAAACAATTTATTAACCTCTATTAAACAAAATTTTTTACCTATTGCTGAAGATAAAAATTTGAAATTTAACATTATAATTGCTGATGATATTCCGCAAACTATAACTACTGACAGTCAACGCTTAAAACAAATTATCAATAACTTACTATCTAACGCTTTCAAATTTACTAGTGAAGGCGAAATTAAAATAACCGTTCAACGTCCAACGGAAATTCCTATTAATATAGGAGGCAACCAGCTAGAGTTAAATAAAACTATTGTTATCAGTGTTATAGATAGTGGAATTGGAATTCCAGAAAATAAACAATTGGCTATATTTGAAGCTTTTCAACAAGCTGATGGTTCTACCAGTCGGCGTTATGGAGGTACTGGCTTAGGTTTGTCAATCTCTCGTCAATTAGCTCGATTGTTAGGTGGCGAACTAACTTTGTTAAGTAAACCGGATAAAGGTAGTGCGTTTATTTTATATTTACCTGAGCAAAAATTGGCTACTAATCTACTAGAAGAAACTCCTTTATTACAGCCAAATTCTCCACCAATTTTAATCTTTCCAGAAGAACCTTTGCCACAACTTACCCCAATCGCCGATGATAGAGATAATTTAAAACCCGGTGATAAATCCATTTTATTTATTGAAGATGATCGAAAATTTTCTAAGATTTTGACTGATTTAGCGAATGACAAAGATTTTAAACATATTTTAGCGGAAGATGGGGTTACAGGTGTGCAATTAGCGGAAGAATATAAACCAAGTGCGATAATTTTAGATATAGGCTTACCAAAATTAAATGGTTGGAGTGTAATGGAAAAATTGAAAGATAATCCGGAAACTCGCCATATTCCAGTCCATTTTATATCATCTTCTGACCAAAGCATCGATGCGAAAAAAATGGGGGCAATTGGTTATTTGCTAAAACCAGTGAGCATGGAAAAACTTAAAGATGCTTTTTTACAGATAGAACAGTTTTTGACCAGAACTGTAAAAAATCTGTTATTAGTTGCAGATACTGAATTACATCAACAACAAATTATGGAATTACTAGCTGGAGAAGGAATTCATATAAAACAATCTTTAACTGCCGAATCAGCTCTCCAAAATTTAAAGACAGTGACGTATGATTGTGTAATTCTTGATATGGATGTAGAACATGGAGCTGGCAGTAAATTGTTAGAAATTATGCAACAAGATAAAGAACATTGCCAAATTCCGATAATTTCTTACACCAATCGAGATTTAACTGTAGAAGAAGAAACTTTGCTAATGCGTTGTTCCGATGAAATTCCACTTAAATTCGTAAGTTCTCCAGAACGTTTATTGGATGAAGCAACTTTATTTTTGCATCAGATAGAAGCTAAGTTGCCCAACGAAAAACGAAATATGCTACACATGGTACATGATAAGGAAACTATTCTGAAAAATAAAAAAGTCTTGATAATTGATGATGATGTGCGGAATGTGTTTGCCTTAGCCACTGTATTAGAAGAAAATAATATGGAAACTGTATGTGCTGTCAACGGCCATGAAGGTTTAAAGTTATTGGCAGAAAATAATGATGTTGCAGTAGTGTTGATGGATATAATGATGCCAGAAATGGATGGTTATGAGGCAACCAAAGAGATTCGTAAACAACCTAAATATCGTAAGCTACCAATCATTGCCCTCACTGCCAAAGCTATGAGAGATGATAAGGCTAAATGTATTGAAGCAGGAGCTAATGATTATTTAGCTAAACCAATTGATGCGGATAAGCTGATGTCTTTGATGCGGGTTTGGTTGTATAGATAAGAACTCTTATAAATTATATGCTAATTAAAGGTAGAATTTATATATTTAGCTAATTTAAATTTTTAATTGTAAATCAAATGTTTAGTAAAAAAGTTAAACATCGCATAATATTATGATAAAATGTTATATTAATATTGAAAATAATTTCACATTCCATAAATTCTCTAATTACTAAGTTTAACTCTCATTGGATATCTTACATATTATAACTCTTGCACTTTTGCAAGGACTGACTGAATTTTTACCAATTTCTAGCTCCGGACATCTGATTTTATTTCCCCAACTTACCGGTTGGAAAGATCAAGGTTTAGCATTTGATATTGCAGTACACGTGGGTTCTTTACTAGCTGTACTATTATATTATCGCCACGAATTAAGACCATTATTAATTAGTTGGTTATTGTCATTTAAAACTAAACAATTAACTCCAGAAAGTCGCCTAGTTTGGGCTATAGGATTTGGCACAATTCCAGTAGGATTAGTTGGTTTGACTATATCTATAGCTGGTTGGGAAGAACAATTACGTTTACCGATAATTATTGCTAGCACTACCATTTTATTTGGTTTATTATTATGGTTAGCTGATGTAGTTGGTAATAAAGAGCGTGATGAATTTAGTTTAACTTGGAAGGACGTATTATTAATCGGAATAGCTCAAGCAGTTGCTCTCATTCCAGGAACTTCTCGTTCTGGTATTACTATAACTGCTGCCTTATTTTTAGGATTAAATCGCCAAGCAGCTGCCAAGTTTTCATTTTTATTAGCAATTCCGGTAATTATTCTTGCTGGTGCTAGTGAAACTATTACTTTAATCCAACAAAATGTGGTGGTTGATTGGGGCGTTTTATGTTTAGCAGTAATTTTTTCAGCTATAAGCGCTTATTTATGTATTAAAACCTTTATTAATTTATTAGATCGTATTGGTATGTTACCATTTGTGTTATATCGTTTAGGTTTAGGAGTTATATTGATTTGGATGATGTAAACATTTTAACTATGGCTAATTATAGGCTAACAGCCATTAAGTATTTAAGTTTCAATTCATTCCAACTGAAAATAGGTAACAGACTGATATGGGTTCTATAATTTTTCTTATTATATTAGGCAGTTGTTTATGGTTTTGGTTTGATACCTTACGATGCCGAGAAGCTACTAAGGTTGTGGCACAACGAATATGTAAGCAATTACAATTACAATTGTTAGATGATACCATAACCATAATCAAGTTAAGGGTAAAACGTAATGAAAATGGTCGATTAAGCTGGCAAAGAACTTATCAATTTGAATTTTCTGACGGTGGCAATAATCGACAAAAAGGCACCATAGTTACGCTTGGTCTTAAGGTAGAAATTCTAGAAATGCCCGATTATATCAATAGAGTTATTTCACCAGTTTAAATGCAGGTGCTTTAGTTTGAACTGGTTGTTCAACTTTGTCATCATCTTGGAAAAACATACCTTTACCATTTTCTCTAGCATAAATTCCTAACACTGCTTCGGTTGGTACATATACTGAGAATGGTTGGCCAGAAAACCTAGCACTAAAATTTACCGAGTCATTATCCAATGCCAAATTTTGCACTGCAGTTGGTGAGACGTTCAAAATAATCTTTCCATTTTCAACATATTGTTCTGGAACTGTTACGTCTTCATATTCAGCATCGACTAACATGTAAGGGGTTAAAGCATTGTCAACGATCCAATCATAAAAAGATCGCAATAAATAAGGCTGGATTGAGGTCATGCACGTATCTCCCGTTCAGTTTTACTCAAACAATTTTGAAATGATTCACGATTGAATAGATGTTGAGCATAGTTTATAACTGGTGTGGCTTGTTTAGGTAATTCTATTTCAAATAATGGCAATCGCCACAATAATGGGATAAGACAACAATCCATTAGGGAATATTCATCTGACATAAAATAGCTTTTCTGGTTAAAAATTGGGGCTAATGAAATCAAATTTTCTCGTAACTTACGCCGAGCAGTAGCTGATTTCTTTTTATTAGAAGCTTGTTGCAATACTTTGGTATGGCCATACAAATCACGTTGAATACGATAACGACAAAGACGATTGTTAGCACGAGTCACCGGATCAACTGGCATTAATGGTGGGTGTGGAAAGCGTTCATCTAAATATTCGATGATAATTTGCGGTTCATACAGAACCACTTCTCGATCGGCAAAAATAATAGTATCGGTATATGGTTCAAGTGGTTGTAAAGTTTCAGGTGGATTTTGGGGATCGATAACATGTAGATCAAACTGAATGCCTTTTTCTGCCATTACTAAACGTACGCAATGGCTTTCTAGGCAAGTTCCATCTGAGTAAAGTGTCATCACGTTGTTAACTATCCAATTGTTGACTGTTGTTGACTGTTAAAAAATTTAATTAAACATTAAATATTTGGATTTTCTAAGATTTTTTTTGATATTGCTTGGCTTTCATTCATTACAAAAACATTGTTTTCAATGCTGAACATCTGAATAAGTTTTCTAAGTTTATTATTTAAAGCTGTTCTTATAGGTATTAAATGATATTTTTCTGCATTTTTTATAATTAATATAAATTGTATATCTTTTTTTAAATGTCCTGTTTGGTTCATTTGTTCGGTAATAATAATTGATTTAGTATTTTTTCTATCAAATAATATTCCAATAAAAATTATTAAACTATCAGTAAATTTTGTAACAATTTCATCTATGTATTTCTCTAATTCTTTAGGAGAACTTTTTTTTGCTTCAATGAACAACAGTTTATTATCTCTTTTTATGATAAAATCAACATCTTTAGTTCCATATTTTGATGACATTTTTTTGTAAAAACTATCATCTTCCATTATATAAGTACAATCATCAGTTATAAATTTCATTTCTGATTCTATCTTCATAATGCTAAATCTAATTCATCTTCATACAAAGTAACTAAAGTATCTAAAATTGAATTTTGCGGTAAGCCGTCTTTTAAGTTATCAATGACATAATTATCTTTTGCTAAGGAAATAATAGGAATATCTATATTATCTTTTTTAGCTACCAACATTAGCTTATTTATTACAAAATAGGAATGAGTTGCAATAAAAATTTGGATTTTATTTTGAGCAAGTAAAGCAATAATATCCAGAAAATCAACAACTGCTCTTGGATGTAAAAAAGATTCTGGTTCGTCTATAAACATGATGCTATCAGGTTGAATGTATCCATTAGCAAGCAATCTATCTATAATGCCAATTTTCTTAATGCCTTCCGCAGTTGAAAAAATTGATATTTTCATTCTATCTTTTCTAAAGAACCAAGCACCATTTTCATACAAAATTTTACCATTAATTAAATTATTTAATATTTTTTTACTTTCTATGAAATATTTGTAATTCTTACGTGGTTCTTGTTCTAAAGCTTTAACTAAATCTAAATAGGTATCATCAAATCCAAAAACGTTATCACGATTCCTAGATGTTTTAATAACAGAAAAAAGTGATAATACTTCTTTGGCTGGAATAAAAATAGAATTTTCCTGCCTATTTTCCACAATTTCAGTAATATTTCCAACTGTCTTATTTGCGGAATCGCCAAAAGTTATAAATAAATTTTGATTATCTATAGTTGCTTTAATTTCAAAATGTTTAGACTTGTCTTCTCTATCTTTACTAACTAAATCACCTAATTTATTAACCTGAAAAACCCAATATAATTTTTCACTAATAATTTCTTTAAATGTTTTATTTTCATTGCCACGATTAAAGTTTTCTAATGATTTAGATAATGTGTATAAAATACTTAATATCATAGTTTTACCAGTGGCATTTTCACCAGTAAAAACATTAATACTAGATAAATTATCAATTTGTAAAGATTTAATATTCGCTAGATTGGTTATTGAAAAGTTTTCTATCATTTTTTCCAATCAAAATAATCATATTTTTCTAAAAAAGTTTTTTTGTCAGTAGTTATAATTTCACTGTAAAAATCATTATATCTTTCTAGCCCAAACTGAATTGATATTTTATCTTCTTTAAAATGTTTATAAATTTTAGCCTTATTATTAGTAAATTCAGGAGTTTTATATATGATAACAAGGATTAGTTTATATTCTTTAAAAAATTCATCTAATGATATATTATATTCATATAAAAGTTTTATAATAACCATCCAACTTTCGGAAGCTTTTTGTTTTAAGTTTATTTTTTGGGAGTTATTTAATTTGTTTCTAGTACTGTTTTTAAATTCTATTAAGTAGATAGTATTATCTTTACAAGCTAATAAATCACAAGCCTTCAATTGTTTATCAGGAAATCTATCTTTTATAAGTTTTTCATCAAAATTAATATATTTTTCAGAACTTTCAAAAAAACTAACTAAGTTGTTTTTATCAGAATCATCCAAACTTATGTTAGTTAGAGTGTCAAAATATTGTTTTTTGACAAAATCTCTTTTTATACTATTCAACATCTAATTCCTCCAATTCATCAATTGGCTCTGCTAATTTTTTATAAATGGGTTCTAAGTCATCACTGACATCTTCTATAACGGAATAATTATCTTTTTTATTTGCTAAATAAAAATTACTATTTATATTTTTTGAATACATTTCAAACGCATCAATCATATAAGGACTATGAGAAGTTATTAAAACTTTCACTCCATTTTTCACTAGTTCAACAATAAATTTTGCATATTCAAGTTGCCATTTTGGATGTAAATGCACTTCTGGCTCATCTACTATCAAAATAGAATCTTTAGTTAAGTAATTATTTTTTATTAAAAGTTGTAAAATTCCGAAACTCTTAATTCCGGTTGCTACTGCATTTATATCAAATTCTTGATTACCTTTTTTAAATACAAGTTCTTTTAAGGGGTGTAATACAAATTCACCATCTATAATATCTTTCAAATTATTTAATAATTGATTTTTATCTAAAGAAGTTTCATATTTTAACTTAAGTTTTAATTGTTTATATAAATTTCTTAGTATATAAGGGTAATTAATTTCATATGGAGTATCGCTTTGAATAGTATCTAAATTTGAAAATAGGTAAAATAAATTGATAATTATTGGAGTTTCGATAAAAACTGTGTTGAAGGTATTTACTAAAAGTTTAGAACTTACATAAGATTTATAAATAACTTCATTTCCATTAAAAGCTATTTCTGCATCTTTTTGTAAAAAGTAAAAAATACTGCTAAAAAATTCAAATTTCTTAACATCAACTTCTTTAATTTGATTTATAAAAAATAAACTCTTTCCAACTGTACTTTTTCCAGTATCATTCTCACCAGCAATAACAGTCAAACCATCTATTTTAATATTAGCTTCTTTGATAAGACCAACATTTTTAATCTTTAATTCTAAATTAGACATATATAACTAATATTGTTAGATTAAGTAGGTCGGGTTAGACGCAAGTCGTAACCCGACATTCATTAGATAAAACTAATCAGACCTACTTTATATCCCGCCAATACTCTTTCTTCAAAAAGATAGCAAAGATTAAGAAAATAAATAAGAAAGCCATTACCTTCCAACCTAAAGCTAGACGTTGTAATTTAGCTGGCTCACCAATATAATCAAGAAAGTTTACCAAATTTCGTACATCTGTCTCATACTGTTCAGCTTTCTCTTTTGAACCTATCAACTGCAAAGAAGCAATCACCTTATGACCACCATGTTCTTCATAAACAGGTTCTTGCCAACCTTGACGTTCCCATAACACATGTGGCATCCCAACATCTGGAAATGCCAAATTATTTACTCCAAGTGGACGAGAAGAGTCTAGGTAAAAAGTCATGAAATAAGTATATAACCAATCAGTTCCACGAGCTCTAGCAATTACGCTTAAGTCAGGAGGAGTAACTCCAAACCATCTTGCAGAATCTGCTTTATCCATCGCAACACTCATGGTATCACCAACTTTTTCCGTATTGAACATAAAATCTTTCATCAGTTCTTCATCGGAAATACCAATATCTTGTCCTATACGTTTATAACGCACGTAATTAGCTGAATGACAGCCCATACAATAGTTGACAAATAATTCAGCTCCAGCTTTTAAGGAAGCTTTATCGTTAATATCATTATTGGCATGCTGTAATTCAATACCACCAGAAGCAAACCCAATACTAGGTAACAATAAAATTAAAGTAGTAATCAATTTTTTCATTAGGTCACCCTTTCTGGTACAGGTTTGGTTTTATCCATCTTAGAATAAATAGGCATTAAGATGAAAAATCCGAAATAAATAGCAGAAAATATTTGAGCAAATAAAGTTTTAGTTGGAGTAGGAGCTTGCATCCCTAAATAACATAAGCCAAAGAAAGCTATTACAAACAAGAACAATGCAAACTTAAATATAGGCCCTTTGTAACGGATAGATTTAACTGGACTACGATCTAACCAAGGTAATGCAAATAAAATTAGAATCGCTCCACCCATAGCAACCACACCAGCCAATTTATCCGGAATTGCCCGTAAAATTGCATAAAATGGCGTAAAATACCAAAGAGGTGCTATATGTTCTGGAGTTTTCATCGAATCGGCTGGGAAGAAATTATTAGCCTCAAGGAAATAACCGCCTAATTCTGGAGCATAAAACACTACCCCTGAAAAGATAATTAAAAATACCGCAATACCTACAATGTCTTTGACAGTATAGTAAGGATGGAAAGGAATACCATCTAATGGAATACCAGTTGCTGGGTCTTTATTTTTCTTGATTTCAATTCCATCAGGATTGTTGGAACCAACTTCATGCAGAGCAATAATATGCACTACTGCCAAACCTAATAAAATTATTGGTACCGCAACCACATGATAAATAAAGAATCGATTCAAGGTAGCATCAGCAATTACAAAATCACCCCGTACCCAAATGGCTAATTCTTCACCTATGTATGGAATAGCTCCAAATAAAGAAAGGATAACTTGAGCTCCCCAATAAGACATCTGTCCCCAAGGCAATAAATAACCTAAGAAAGATTCTGCCATTAGGCACAAGTAAATAAACATTCCAATAATCCAAATCAACTCACGGGGTTTTCTATATGAACCATATAATAAAGCTCGGAACATATGTAGATAAATAGCGATAAAGAAGAAGGAAGCTCCAGTAGAATGCAAATAGCGAATCAACCAACCATAATCCACATCACGCATGATGTACTCTACAGAAGCGAATGCTAATTGGGCATCTGGTTTATAGTTAGTAGCTAAAAAGATACCAGTGATAATTTGTAACACTAGCATCATCAAAGCTAATGAACCGAAGTAATACCAAAAATTAAAATTCTTGGGTGCATAATACTTGGCTAGATGCTCATTCCACATCTTCGTCAGAGGGAATCGTGTATCCACCCAGTCTAAACTTGCATTTAATATTTTAGCCATTAAGCTGCTCCTTCTTGATCAACACCGATTAAAATACGGCTATCATTGATGTAAGTATGAGGCGGGATAACTAAATTAGTTGGTGCTGGCAAACCAGAGTAGATGCGTCCAGCCAAATCAAATTTAGAACCATGACAAGGACAGAAAAAGCCACCTTTCCAATCATCATCAAACGCTGCTCCAGCAGGATCATCTGCTTTAACATGAGTCGGAGAACAACCTAAATGAGTACATATACCTATTACTACTAAATATTCAGGTTTAATTGCTCTACTTGGATTTTTTGCATATCCTGGTTGTTGTTCAACAACATCAGAATTAGGGTCAGTTAATTTAGCATCTAACGTTGGTAAATCGGCTAAATTTTTCTCGGTTCGTCTAACAATCCAAACTGGTTTACCACGCCATTCTATAGTAAGCTTTTCGCCCGGTTTAAGTTTACTAATATCAGCCTCAACCGGAGCTCCAGCCGCATGTGCTTTTGCACTCGGTTTTAAGGACATTACAAATGGAACTGCCGCAAACCCAGCCCCAACTGCCCCAACCACCGATGTTGCCGCAATTAAAAAACGGCGTTTACCTTTATCATCTATGCCTTCAGTCATGTCAAAAGACCTTACCTTTAGTGATGTTTAATATTCCTGAAAATGATTACAATTTTGATAGAATTTTAAAATATACTTTCTCTCAATAATTTAAGATTACTTATATTTTGATAATATCCAAATACCTAAAACTACTAAACTCTTTAAGAAATCAGCTTAATTCAATACTTGAAAAAATAATTAGTCTTAAGATGCAGTTCTTGACTACTCTAGTGAAAAAATATACAATTCTATTTAAATTCTGCAAATTTTTGCCATTATAACATATTTCTCTAAATTACGCTAGAACTAACGGGATTACACTAATACAAAATATGTTGTTAAATATATACAATATATTGATATAATTACTAAATATTAGTTTTAAATATTTCTTAAAGATAGACGTAGTTAGCAATTAACTAACTCCTGACTTACTCTAACCCTTCTTACCAAGGATGAGTCGAGGAAATTTGAGAACCATTCTGCGTAACATTTAGTAACTAATAATGTTCTATATCAAGCCCAGTTTTAACTTAATACCTTCGCTATTTAGATAGTTGTTTTTGAAGTGGATTTTCCGAAACTCTCATATTACTTTCAGATTTCAGGAAATCGTAACTCATTCCCAACAACTTTTGGCATTGGCGATGATAATATATTAATATCCTAAATATCATGAGTAAAAAGAAAAAAGTTCCTATAAATTCATTAGTTTCACCACAAAAAGCTGCTGAGTTTTTGGCCAAAGGTAAGTATAAAGAAGCTACTGATGCCTATAAAAAATTATTAAAAACAGAACAAAAGCAAGAATGGCAGGATGGATTGGCCACAGCTTATCTATTACGTGCTAAGAGTTTGGCCGAAAAAGGTATGTTTAAAGAAGCTGTTGTGTTATGGGAAAACCGAGCAAATCTGTGTGATGATAAAGAGCTATTTGAACAATATATCCATTGGCTAATTGTAGCTGGATACCATAGTCGGGCAATTAATCTATTAGATAACTCTAGTGCAGACTTATCAAAAACAGCTTTACAACAATTAATGGTTCAATTTGGAATATTATTTTTTGAAGGTAATGCTGAGGTTATAAACGCTATTTCACAAGACGCTCCTTTGGTCAAGCATTACGCAATTATTGAACAGGCATTAATCGCTTATTATCAGGATGATAGACAAATATGCGAAGAATATCTTAACCAGATTCCATTCCGCTCTCCTTATCGAGATTTTTGTTTACTCCTTAAAGCTTTACTTGTCATTGATTATAATCAAAATTCAGCCAATGATTTTTTATTGAAAATACCAGCTACTTCACCATATGCTTCTTTTGCTAAGTTAATCCTATTATCAATAGAACCATATAGTATAGAACTATTGGAAAAATTAGCATCACTTAATCAACTAGAACAAGATTTCATAAACTGTATAAAAGGCTGGGATAAACAACAATTTAAAGCTATTATTGCGGTTAAGAAAGCTATAAATAATGCTACCGATAAAAATATCTTAGAAATTCTTATCAATAATCAACAAGCTTTTGGAACAGAATATGCTCAACATTCTTGCATGGCTATATTACCTAGCTATAAAGATGGAATTAAGCTATATGAGAGAACGTTTGCTGTGTTATCGGAATTTGACAAAAACCGGATTATGGCTTTGCATTATGAGCAGCAAGAAAGATTATTTGTAGCTAAAAAATACTGGCATATTTGTGTTGAAATTCTAAAACAAAACCGCAAACCAAATTCTCTCAAAATTGCTCTTATTTTAAGACATCAAGTTGAAATATTGAAAAAACATGGCGAATTTTTGAGTAAGGAATATGTTCCTGAGTTTCTTGTAGAAAGTCTTGATTTTGATCCAACTGATAAGGAATGCTACCTAAATTTGATTGATTGGTATAAGCAAAACCATGAAGAAAAAGATTATTATAATTGGGCTGAAGTAGCAGTTAAGAAATTGCCAAAAAATAGTGAGATATTGTTTGTTGCAATGAAAGCTGCGACTGCTAGGAAATCTTTCAAGAAAGCACTCAAATATGCAATTACCTTACTAAAAGTTGATCCGATTAATGTAAAAGCTCGTAATATTGCTCGGGCTTCTCATATCGCTCATGCTCATAAATTGCTTAAAACTGGTAAATATCCTCTGGCACGTAAGGAATTAGAAAAAGCTGCTCAGTTTGAACAAGCTACCAAGCAAACTGGCATTATACAAATTAATCAAGGTTTGTTAGAATTACAAGAACAAGGGTTTATTAAACCAATAAAAGGTCGTTTATCAGCTAAATTGAGAACCCAAGCATTAAAATCAATAAGTTCTAAACAGCTAAAAGATATTATCCAACAACATCCGCAAGCAATAGAATTATTGCGCACAGGATTAAAATTAGCCGGCGAAGGTATTTTAGGTCAGTTTCAATTAATAGTGACCTGCAAGAAGCAAAACCTTGATACTACTAAAATTTATCCTTTAGTTGTAGAATCTAAGTCGTTTAGTAATAAGTCAGTTCAATACGAAGTATTAGAGCTAGTGAATTTAATTAATGCTTATGTTGAAGATGGAATTGATTTTTTATATGATGCAGTTGAACAAATGAAAGAACAATTGCAAACTATTGTAAAAAATAAGCTTGCTAAAGACGACTTGCTTAGTTTATGTCAATGTATGAAAAGGCTAGAACACCATAAATTATTGGAAAAATTTGCCACTCATGGACTTAAATCTTGGAAGCAACAACCAGCTTTAATATTTTATCAAATTTATGGAATAGTCAAAGGAGATGTTTGGTGTCTATCTGATAATCAACTTGATAAACTTCATGCAGCAGCTGACGAGGCTGAAGAACAAGGCGATAAACGTACTGCAATTATGATTGCAACATTTGTCGAACGTATGTATGGAGGAGATATATTTCCTGACAATCCGTTTGAAAATCTCCCTGACGAGGTGGTAGAAGAAATGGAAATAATAGTAGCCAATATGGAAGAAACGCAAGGTAAAATTGATCCTAAAAAGATGAAGGAAATTATTAATAAACTTGAAAAATTAGGCATAGAGATTCCAGACGAAATACCACATAAATGAGGAAAATGATGCAAACACCTTTTGAGATTTTAGGAGTTCCAGATAACACAACTGACGAAAAAATAAAAAAAGCCTATTTACAAAAAATCAGGCAATACCCTCCAGAACAGAATCCCGAACAATTTCAGATCGTGCGGACTGCTTTTGAAGCTATAAAAACTCAACCTCAACGGTTAAAATACCAACTTTTTCATAGTGAAGTGCCTAGTATTGATACTTTGGCAGAACATATTTTGCAAGCTGGTACTCCACATCATCTAACTAAAGAAATTTTTACCAAAACATTGTTAGATAGTTTTCATAAAAGTTAGCTGTGGCAATGAAGTTATAAATTTCCCAATTTAATAAATTATCAATTAGCTAAACTATGACTCGTCCCACTAACGCTATTATTAATACTTCTGCATTGCAAGCTAATTTACAACAAGTAAAAAATCATGCTCCCCAGCAAAAAATAATGGCAGTGGTAAAAGCTAATGCTTACGGACATGGTGCTGCACGAGTTGCTAATGCAATTGCCAATGACGTTGATGCTTTTGCTGTTTGTTGTCTGGAAGAAGCAATGCAATTACGAGATATTAATATTAGTCAACCTATTGTTATATTAGAAGGTTTTTTTCATCCTGAAGAATTGCCAATAATTGTCAAGCAGGATTTACAGATAGTTATCAGCACCGCCCATCAATTTAAGCAATTAATTAAAGCTAAGTTGGAACAGCCAATTAATATTTGGATAAAAGTTGATACTGGTATGCATCGCTTGGGTTTTACTCCCAAAGAAGCAGTATCAATTTATCAACTTGCTGAACAAAATGCCAATATTGCCGAGCCAATCCGTTTAATGAGTCATCTTGCCTGTGCCGACGACTTGAACAGCGATATTACCGAACAGCAGATTAAGCTTTTTAGCACATTAGTCGAGCATTTAAAAGTGGAAGAAGCGTCATTGGCTAATTCGGCTGGTATTTTAGGTTGGCCAGAAACTCATTTTAATTGGGTGCGACCGGGCATTATGTTATATGGAGCTTCACCTTTTCCCGATAGTGTGAATAAAGAACTACAACCAGTAATGCAATTGCAATCCCAATTAATTAGTGTTAAGCGTTGTTATAAAGGAGATACTATTGGTTATGGTGCAACTTGGACTTGTCCCCAAACTATGCCAGTTGGAGTGGTTGCGATAGGTTATGCAGATGGTTATCCACGCCATGCTCCTATTGGAACTCCAGTATTGGTGAATGATAAACGAGTGCCGTTAATTGGAAGAGTATCTATGGATATGATAACAGTTGACTTGCGTAATCAGCCTAATGCACGGGTTGGTGATCCAGTATTATTATGGGGTAAAGATTTACCAGCAGAAGAGATTGCCAGTTTGTCTGGAACTATTGCCTATGAATTATTTTGTAATTTAGGTGGTAGAGTGAAGAAAGGCTCATTTGCTAAATTATTATAACTATGCGACGTTTTATCTTTCATAATTTTCGAGCCATATTCGCTTATACCTCATGGATGCAACAGCATTTTACCAAAGCTGGTTCATTAATATTTGCTAGTATAATTGCGGCTGGAATATTTGGAGTTGATACTCGACAAACTCTATCTTATCAACTATTTTCGATATTGCTGATGATATTATTGTTATCCATATTAAGTTCTTTCTGGTTTCGCATACGTTTAACAGTCGAACGAGATTTACCTAAATTTGCTACCGTAGGAGAAAGCTTAAATTATCAAATAACAATATATAACCATACGCCAAAGGTACAACAGAATTTAGTTTTAAGAGATTACGCCAAACAAAAATATCCAAATTTTACTGCTTTTATTAACACTAAAGAACCCGGTTATGCAACTCGGAATCGATTTGATCGTTATGTTGGATATCCACGTTGGATGTGGTTTATGCAATTAAGTAGAGGGGTAGAAATTCCGGAAACAAATTTACCACCAATCCCACCATCCTATTTAACCGTGCAGATGCGGCTTAAACCTTTACGCAGAGGTTATGCTCATTTAGCTAAAATGACTTTTGCTCGCCCCGATCCGTTCGGTCTGTTTAATGCGTTGTATTCCGTTAATGCTAATGATAGTTTATTAATTCTGCCAAAACGTTATCCAGTCAACAAAATTTCTCTAGTTGGAACTAAAAAATACCAACGTGGTGGAATTAATTTAGCAATGTCGGTTGGTGATGCTGAAGAATTTGTGGCTTTACGTGAATATCGTCCCGGCGATCCATTACAACATATTCATTGGAAAAGCTGGGCTAAAACTGGCAAACCAATAGTCAAAGAATTCCAAGATGAGTTTTTTGTGCGACAAGCATTAATTCTAGACACATTTATCGATGTAAATTCTAAAGAATTGTTTGAAACTGCAGTATCTGTGGCGGCATCTTTTGCTTCTGCTCCCCGCAACTACGAAGTATTATTAGATTTAATGTTTGTTGGCACGGAAGCCTATTGTTTCACTAGTGGTAAAGGTTTAGCTGATAATTTATTAGAAGTATTAGCCTGTGTGGAAGTATGTGCGGATAAACCTTTTCAGCAATTATATCCATTAGTCATGGAGCATTCTGCTTTTCTTAGTAGTTGTATTTGCATATTGTTAAGTTGGGATGCGGAACGGCAAAATTTAATTAAAACTTTTAAAAATGCTGGAATCCCATTTATAGCGATTGTGGTAACTGATGTAGAATTAGAAATTGTCAACTACCCAGAAGTGCATGTAGTACATATTAATAATGTTATTGCTGATTTAGCTAAAATATGACAGTGTATAGAATTTTCCAATTGAATATATTAATACGAATTAAATGACTGATATTTATATTTAAGTTAAGTAATAATTAAGCATTCATACTTAAGAATTGCTCTAATTGGAATTATATGTAAAATCATAAATAATTGATTATTAACTTATAATATAAAATTATCCGTAGTTAAATTAAAAATATATTGCTAACTTTTTCAGAAAGTAATAAAGTATAAGGATTACGAATTTTTTATTTTTTCACTTAGGAGGTTTCCACCATGCTAAGATGGTGTTTTGTTGTTAGTATGCTATTGAGTAGTACAACTTTTGTACATGGTAAAATAATACATGAGAATAATGCTTCTGCGGATGCCCAAACGACCAATGAAAAATGTGTAAAATGCCATAATTCGGTTACTCCGGGTATTGTAAAACAATATCTTGATAGTCCAATGACTCAGTTATTAAAAAAACCAGTTTTATGTGTTAATTGCCATAGTTATGAACATCAAACTGCTGACGATGCTCATAAAGCTAAATTACCCACTGCTGATAGTTGTGCTGAAAAATGCCATACTGACCAGTTAGTTCAGATGCGTAAAGGTAAACATAATTTGGCTTGGTTTGGAATGAAGTCACAATTGGCTTATCATGGTCAACCTGCACCTATTACTGGCGATGGTTATCGAGGTTGCTCTGGTTGCCACAAAATCGGCCAAAAAGGTTTAATGGGAATTCAAGAAGGTATTACTGAAGAACTTGAAAGTGATGGCGGTAAAGAAATTGCTGAATATCGTTATGGCAATGCCCAGTGTGATGCTTGTCATACTCGCCATAGTTTCAAAAAATCTGAAGCTCAAGACCCTAGAACTTGTTCCAATTGTCATATGGGATTTGACCATCCGCAATGGGAAATGTACATGTCTTCCAAGCATGGAATTATTTGGGATATTGAGAATAATCAAAATGTTAATGGCCGCACACCAACTTGCCAACAGTGTCACATGGCAGAAGGAAATCATGAGGTTAGAACTTCTTGGGGTTTTTTAGGATTACGGATTCCTACTAAAGAAAATGTATTAGGTTTGATTAAAGTTGCCCCTAATTTAGAAGAATCATTGACTAAACTAGCTACATTTTTGCCCGATGGTAATTATGAAGGTTTAGATGATGATCCAGGATGGGTATTGGATCGAGCGATAATTTTACAAGCCGCTGGTATTTTAAGTGCTGATTTACAACCTACCGAACGATTTATTGAAATTGTGGTACAGGGCGAAGCTGCTAATGGCCCCAGTAAATTTAATGAAATGCGAGCTAAAATGAAGGCGATATGTAATGATTGCCACGCTAAAAATTTTGTAGCTGGGCATTTTAATGCTTCGGATGCAATTATTAAATCTGCCGATCATCAGTTTTCTAAAGCTATTCAAGCGGTGCAAGGTTTGTATAAAGATGGAATTTTACAAAAACCTGAAGGTTGGAAATATGCTCCAGATTTATTGCAATTTTATGATGCTAAAACGAAAGTTGAGCAGGAATTGTATTTAATTATGCTGAAATATCGGCAACGGACGTTCCAAGGTGCGTTCCATGCTAGTAATGATTATATGCACTGGTACGGCTGGGCTCCTTTGAAGGCTTCGGTTAATATTATTCTGGAAGAAACTAAAAATATGCGGAAAGCTGCTCAGACTGTTGAAGCTAAGTAATAATCTATTTGGGAGCAGGTAATCGCCTGTTCCTAAATGTTAATATATTTTGAATTATTTTGCGTAACTTAATGTTATGAATTAAGTTTTAGAAAATGTCGGGTTACGTTATCTCGCTATGCTCAATAAGCTAACCCGACCTACATTATAATTATTTGAAATATATATTTATATCTTTACTCCAGTACATCCAACACATTATTTGTTGACCATGCACGTACCTTTCTAATGAAAGAATACGAATATATAACTTGTTTTCTCCAATAAAATACATCATAAAAACTTTTAATTCTTAGCATAAAAAATTCAAAAATGCAAATAAAATTTGGTAAAGTAGCAGTATTAATGGGTGGTAAATCGGCCGAACGAAAAATTTCTTTATTAAGTGGACAGGCAGTTTTACAAACATTATTAAATCAAGGTATTGATGCAGAAGGTATTGATACTAATGAAGAATTCGTAATAAAATTGGCCAAATTTGACCGAGTTTTTATCGCATTGCATGGTCGAGGTGGTGAAGATGGCACCATACAAGGACTATTAGAATTAATGGAAATACCGTATACTGGTAGTGGAATATTAGGTTCAGCCTTGGCATTAGACAAATACCGCACTAAGCAAATTTGGCAAAATTTAAAAATACCTACTCCTACCTCTAGTATTGTAAATGGTGCTAGTGATTTTTCTCAGCTAGTTGAACAATTGGGATTACCACTTATGATAAAACCAATTTTAGAAGGTTCTAGTGTAGGAATGGCTAAAATTAATCATATTAACGAATTGGCTAATGCAATTGCAGTTGCTACCCAATTTAACTGCCCCGTTATAGCAGAATCTTATATTAAAGGTACTGAATATACTGCTGCTATTTTAAATAATTCAGTTCTACCTATGATACGGCTAGAAACTCCAAGAGATTTTTATGATTTTAATGCTAAATATAGCGATGATACTGAAACCAAATATACATGCCCTTGCGGATTACCAACTTCACAAGAACAAGCATTGCAAGATATTATGCTACAAGCTTTTTTAGCAGTTGGAGCCAGCGGTTGGGGGCGAGTAGATTTCATTTGTGATGAATCTGGCCAACCTTGGTTATTAGAAGTAAATACTGTTCCAGGTATGACTAATCATAGTTTAGTTCCTATGGCAGCCAAACAAGCAGGAATTAATTTTGACGAATTAGTTTTAAATATTTTGGCTCTTACTATATAATGGCCCTGTGGTCAAATTTTACTGTAAAAGCAAATATATTACTAATTGGTTTGTTGGTAAATTTAACTATAGGATGTTGGTTATTAGTTCTTGAACCTCATACTTTTCCGGTTAATACCGTACGTATTAAAGGCCAGTTTATAAATACCAATTTACTAAAATTGCAAGATACTATTTCTCATATAACGGCGAATGGTTTGCTATGGTGCGATTTATCTCAATTACGTTTAGCTTTATTAGCTTTACCTTGGATAAAAACCGTAAAAATTCAAAAACAGTGGCCAGATACTATTCTAATTAAGGTCCAAGAATATCGTCCAATAGCTAAGTGGCAAAACAAATTTATTGATATTGAAGGAAATATAGTGTCAATTGGACATATTAAAGGCAATTGGGAATTACCAAATTTTATGATACCGAAAGAATATTTAAGTAAAACAATAGATTATTATATAAAATTCATTCCAATAATAAAAGTAACTAAATTAAATATTAATGAGTTAGGTTATGATACTTTTAGAGCTTGGTATATATTATTGGATAATGGAATGAAACTATGGTTAGGACATACTGATATTGAAACTCGGTTAACCCGTTTTTTTAAAATATACCATTCTAAATCAATTGGAAACAATTCTCATATTGATTTACGTTACAATAATGGTATTGCAATATATTAACAGAGGAAAATATGTCACTTCCCAAAGAAAAAAATAATTTAATTGTTGGACTTGATATTGGTACATCAAAAATAGTAACTGTTGTCGGTGAAATTTCTACTGAAAATGGTTTAATAGAAATAATTGGCATTGGACAACATCCCTCACGTGGTTTAAAAAAAGGAGTTGTGGTTAATATTGATTCCACCACTCATTCGATTCAACGTGCGATAGAAGAAGCTGAACTTATGTCAGGTTGTGATATTAATTCAGTTTATACTGGTATTGCTGGCAGTCATATTCGTAGTATGAATTCCCACGGTATTGTTGCAATCCGTGATAAAGAAGTGCATCAAGAAGATATTGAAAGAGTTATCGATGCCGCTCGTGCTGTCGCTATTCCTGCTGATCAAAAAATTATTCATATACTACCTCAAGAATTTATAATTGATAATCAAGAAGGAATTCGAGAGCCTATTGGTATGTCAGGAGTGCGACTTGAAGCTAAAGTACATATGGTTACAGGAGCCGGTAGTGCAGCTCAAAATATTGTTAAATGTATTAGACAATGTAATTTAGTAGTTGACGAAATTATTTTAGAACAGTTAGCCGCTAGTGCTGCAGTATTGACGGAAGACGAAAAAGATTTAGGAGTTTGTCTGGTGGATATTGGTGGAGGTACTACTGATATTGCAATATTTACCGAAGGAGCAATTCGCCATACAGCAGTGATTCCAATAGCTGGTGATCAGGTAACAAATGATATTGCAGTGGCTATGCGAACCCCGACTCAATATGCGGAAGACATTAAAATAAAGTATGCTTGTGCTTTAGCCAAACTAACTAATTCTGAAGAAATGATAGAGGTTCCTAGTGTTGGAGCTCGGCCTCCTCGATTATTAGCAAGACAAACTTTGGCTGATGTAGTGGAGCCACGTTATGAAGAATTATTGAATTTAGTCCAAGCAGTATTGCGGCGTAGTGGTTACGAAGATTTAATTGCTGCTGGGATTGTACTTGTAGGCGGTAGTGCCAAAATGGATGGAGTTGTAGAATTAGCAGAAAATGTATTTCATGCACCGGTACGAATAGGTTATCCAAAACATGTAAGTGGATTAATTGATATAATTAGTGACCCTATTTATGCTACTGGAGTAGGTTTGCTGTTATTCAGTAATCAGCATGGAAATCAGCAAGGTTCAGAAATAACTAATCCAAGTGGCAATGTTAAAAGCGTATTAGGTAGTATGACAAGATGGTTTAAAGGGAATTTTTAATGCTTTAATGCTTAATATTTTACATTAAGTATTATTTTTATTTATTTTTATTATTTGGAGATCAATTGAATGTTTGAATTGATGGATACTTATAGCCAAAATGCCGTAATTAAGGTAATTGGGGTTGGAGGGGGCGGCGGAAATGCAGTTGAACATATGCTTCAGGGCAGTATCGAAGGAGTGGAATTTATTTGTGCTAATACGGATGCCCAAGCACTAAAAAATTCATCAGCCAGAACGATTTTACAACTAGGTACAGATGTTACTAAAGGTTTAGGAGCTGGTGCTAACCCTGAAGTAGGTGAACAAGCTGCTTTAGAAGATCGAGAACGTATTATGGCAGTTCTTGAAGGTACTGATATGGTATTTGTCACTGCAGGAATGGGTGGTGGTACTGGTACTGGAGCAGCTCCGGTTGTAGCACAGGTAGCTAAAGAAATTGGTATCTTAACAGTTGCAGTAGTTACTCGACCATTTCCATTTGAAGGTCGTAAACGAGCTATGGTAGCTGAAGAAGGCATTCAAGAATTAAGCAAACATGTCGATTCATTGATTATTATACCGAATGAAAAATTACGTGATGTGTTAGGCAAAGATGCTACTTTAATTGATGCGTTTAAAAAAGCTAATGATGTTTTATATAGTGCTGTGCAAGGTATTTCTGAACTTATTACCCGTCCAGGTTTGATTAACGTAGATTTTGCTGATGTTACCACAGTTATGCAAGAAATGGGCTTGGCTATGATGGGATCAGGTCATGCTAAAGGAGAAGGCCGAGCTCGCAAAGCTGGAACTGAAGCTATTTCTAGTCCTTTATTAGCAGATGTTGATTTAAAGGGTGCTAGGGGAATATTAGTAAATATGACTGCTGGTATGGATTTAAGTATTGGCGAATTTGAAGAAATGGGAGAAGTAATTAAAGAATTTGCTTCAGAAAATGCTACTGTCGTCGTGGGTACTGCTCTTGATCCAGAGATGACTGACGAGTTACGTGTTACAGTAATTGCAACTGGAGTGGGAACTGTCACTCAAGAAGAGGTAGAACAACCTAAATTAAGAGCAGTGTCTAAACAAGTCGTTGGCAGTATCAGTAAAGCTGGTAAAATTAGTGATTATCGAGAATTTGACAAACCTACAGTAGCACGTTTGCAAGCTGGTAATGATAGTTCTCTTGATGAAAATGATACTCAATCTTTAGATTATCTGGATGTTCCATCTTTTTTACGTCAGCAAGCATCTTAAAAAAGCGGGTGCTTTATTAAATGACCTTCAATCGCAATGCCGACTGCCTTAATACGACGAGGATACACCTTAGATGATAAAGCAGCGTACCTTAAAAAAGGTAATTAATGCCACTGGTGTTGGTTTGCACACTGGTGAAAAAGTATATATAACTTTACGGCCAGCATTAGCCAATAGTGGGATTATTTTTAGACGAGTTGATTTAAAAGTGCCAGTAGAAATTAAAGCTCGGGCTGAAAATGTTGGGGATACTAGATTGTCAACAACTTTAGTGAAAGGTGATGTTAAAATTTCAACGGTTGAGCATTTATTATCTGCTTTGGCAGGTTTAGGGATAGATAATGCGTATATTGATGTTAGTGCACCTGAAGTTCCTATTATGGATGGTAGTGCTGGGCCGTTTGTTTTTTTAATCCAATCAGCAGGCATAGAAGAACAAAATGCACCTAAAAGTTATATTCGTATTAAACGTACGATAAAGGTACAGCAAGGTGATAAATGGGCTCGTTTTGATCCTTTTGACGGTTTTAAGGTGAGTTTTAAAATAGATTTTGAACATCCAGTATTTAGACAAAATCCTAATTACACTGAGATTGATTTTTCTAAAACCGCTTTTGTTAAAGAGGTAAGTCGAGCTCGTACTTTCGGATTTATGCGTGATATAGAATTATTACGTGAAAACCAGTTAGCTTTAGGAGGTAGTCTTGAAAATGCTATTGTAGTTGATGACTATCGTATTTTAAATGAAGATGGTTTACGTTACGAAGATGAGTTTGTTAAACATAAAGTACTTGATGCAGTTGGCGATTTATATTTATTGGGCCATGGTTTAATTGGTTCTTTTAGTGGACATAAATCTGGACATGAACTCAATAATATATTATTGCGTACTTTATTAGCAAATGAAAATGCTTGGGAAATGGTGTGTTGTGAGGATAATAATGTGGTAACACCAATATTAGGTTTGCTTCAGCCTCTAGCAGTATCTTAGACATGAAATTTTAGATGGCATGATTATTGAGAGCATTGTTTTAGCAAAGTTGGACGTACTTTAACTATAACTTTATTAATGGTAGGCATGGATAATTCTTTTTGCCAACTGACAATAAGAAAAGGAGTCATGTAACGCAACCGAGTTGCCCATAGAGAAGAATCGGTATGTATAATCAAAGTTTTTTCACGCCAATTAGCGACATGACAGTGTTGGTTTAATGGTGATGGCAAAATTTTACTGAACCTTTTGTTGATAGATTTAAGCTTTTGGCAATGTTGTGATAAATGGTACAACCGGCTAGATTTATTTGCTATTATATTCGTTACAGATTTCATGAGATTGTTAACCTAACAAAGGAAAATATTATGAATATTATTCTTATTAAAAAGAATTTTGAAAATAGATTTTATTGGATTTATCCAATTATTATAGCAATAGCACTGGTATTTATGCTTACAGTAGCAAGTGCTTATTCAGCCTTACAATTAAATAAACGTGTTACTGAATCTGGTAATAATTTAGCTTTGCGGGTTGCCGTCTTAAAAAATAAAGCTAAACAACTTAACCAGCATAAAACTGATTTCAGTGTCTCTTGGGATACGCTTGCAGGTAAAAAGATTATACCATTACCTTCTAATGGGAAACGTTCAATCCAACTAGTTTCCAAAAAATTTCTTCAAGAATATCGTTTTCGTACTAAAAGTTTACCAGAAAATTGGCCTTTAAAACAAGGTAGAGTTTCATCTGGTTATGGAAAAAGATGGCATCGTATGCATAAAGGTATTGATATTGCTGCTAAAAGAGGCACGCCAATATTTGCTGTAGAGGATGGTGTAGTAGTTCGTTCTAAACGTGTAAGGGGTTATGGAAATTTAGTAGAAATTAAACATAGTGATATTTATTCTACTCGTTATGGTCATAACAGCAAAAATTTAGTTAAGGCTGGCGATATAGTAAAACGTGGGCAAAAGATAGCCTTAGTTGGTTCAACTGGACGTTCGACTGGTCCTCATGTTCATTTTGAAGTTCGTCAAGCTAAAGTTGCTATTAATCCTATTAAGTATTTAGGAGCAATGAAAAACTTTAGTCTATCTGAAAATATTAAATTATCTCAGTTCGTCAAATTCATCAAATAATTTTATTCAGATACTGGCTTAGCTGGTATCTGAGTTAATTCTCCAATCTCTTTATCAATAAGTTTTATTTTCAGTTTGTCAATACTTCTCTTTCCTTTGACTTTTTTCTTAATTTAGGGTCGAATGAGCAATTACAACTAACGTTTCTTAATTTTCAAATTAATAAGTGATAATAGTTGCTTACCAAAATTTACAGAAGCTTCTATTGGTAAATACAAATGTTGTTGATTTGCAAAATTCTGACATTTAACAGCATCTTTTTCTGTCATTATCACTGGCAAATCATCACCAAATTGAATATCGTTGGGATGATAGCTATGGTGATCAGGAAATGGATGATGATGAACTATAAGTCCATTATTTCGTAAAGAATTAAAAAATTTATCTGGATTGCCTATTCCAGCAACAGCATGTACAGTCTGTCCCTTTAAACTAGCTAAAGAATATAATATTTTATCATCCAATACCCTGCGTAATAGTTTAAACTGGTATTGCATAGTATCTTTAGTCTTATCTTGCGAGCCATTCATTATAATAAAATCCATCTCAGCAAGCCAATTCAATGGTTCACGCAAAGGTCCTGCTGGTAAACAACGTTGATTACCATAAAGACGAGTAGCATCAACAACCGCAATTCTTATATCGTGATGCAATGCATAATGTTGTAAACCATCATCACTGATAATAATATCACAATCCTTCGTTAGAATAGATGCTGACTGAAATCTTTTCGGAGAGACCACAACTGGACAACCGCTTTGGCGAGCTAATAGTACGGGTTCATCACCTACTAAGTAAGGATCGCTATCCGAATTTACAATTTGCGGCCATTCTTTGGCATGTCCTTTATAACCTCTGCTAATTATCCCCGGTTTAAATCCATGTTGTTGTAAAAATTTTCCCATCCAACTTACTAAAGGAGTTTTACCAGTGCCTCCTACAGTAATATTGCCAACTACAATTATTGGGATTGGAATATGGTTGCGAGTTAATAAATTGTACTTATATGCTTGACGACGAATGCGTATAACAGCACAAAATAACCAAGAGAAAGGGATTAAAAAAGTACTTAATGGATGTTTTTTGTACCACAAATCATTTATTATCATTTTGTACAATAGGTTAGAACAGTTTTGGTTCTCATGAATATAGTAACTTATAGTGTTTCCTGTTTGTATATAGTCGAAAATTAAATACAATGTAGAAAACAATTACGAGCATCTTTTTTCTCTATTTTATCATATCTTTTTTGTATATTACTTAATCGAAATATGCTATATATTAAATGTAACTATGTATAGTATAACACATTGTATTTACATAATTTTACAAAATAATTATCTTATCAATGCGTAACTCCTATGGTATTCTAAATAATTTAACGAGATATGACAATGACACTAACTACAGAACAATTGGTCAAATTATCAGCTCAAGTGGAAGAGCAATTGGCAGAATTGGAAAGTTCGGCTTTAATGCGGAAAGATTTGGCGGATAAGATTGAACAGTTATCTAAACAACGCAAAGCAATTGAGGGAATCGTTAAAGATAATGTCGATAGTTTTCTCCAGAAATTTGCTGAGAAATCTAAAGGGATTATTTGTGATGCTAATAGTGATTTACATAAACAATATGATGCGTTTGGTGGTTTAAAGAAAGACGAAGTATTGGATAAATTAGCGGCTTTATTAGCAGTGATGGAATTTTCTGGTGTAGCATTGAGCGTGTTAACGGTGGCAATCACTGTGTATGTGTTGCATATTGGGATTAAGAAATTTAGTGAGAAGTATTGTAAGTAATTTTTTATCTGAATTAGAATTTGTAAAATAACTGCATTGAGTTGTATGTTTTTTAATCCTGTTAATCTTTAAATCATGCAAATCATGATTCAGACAATGCAAATTTTGATTCAGACAATTACAATTAATCAACCAAGGAGTAAAACCATGCCAAAAATATAGCTTCCCCATTAATAATCCAATCACCGGAAAATCTTGCAGAAACTCATCTGCATATTTTAGCTAAACAATTATCATTGCAATATGTGCATCAAACTGTGGTGTCAGAGGAAAATTTAAAGTTAATTGGCCAGCAGTTGGCACTCGTAGAGCAGATTTTGTAATTGAAAATGAAGTAATCGTAGAAATCAAAGCTTTAGTAAACTTAGAAGACGTACATATTGCTCAAGCCAAAAATTATGTAGTAGCCTATGACTTTCCAAGAGGTTTACTAATTAACTTCGGAACATAAAATTCTGTACAAAAAATTATTTCATCTCTTGCTTTAATAATATTAACAAATCTTCTTCTAACAAATTTTCTCTAAATAAGGGTACACAATAAGTATAAATTCCTTTATTATCACGCTTTATGATATAAGCTAATTCAAGACGTTTTAGAGATTTTTCTAATTCTGGAACACTACAAACGTAATTATATTTATTGAAAAATCCTAGTAAACTTTTCATATTAAATCGACCTTTTTTAACTGTAACATAAACAATAATACGATCTAAACGGCTAGCTTTATCATCATCAGTTAACTGTGTCCAACCTGATAAAGCTATTTCTATAGCTTCACAATGTAAAGCGTTAGTCACATTTTCTTGTTTCAATATACTTTGATTATTTTTTAATTTTCCTAACATTTCGTTACATGTTATTGCAATCAAGTTAGCTCGTTGGCCAGTTGCAATTAAAATTTGTTCAACTAAGTCTTCAGATTCATAATGAATATCTAGTATTTCCATCGGCTCAGTGGCTAATTTCCTACAAGCGTCTGCTTCTAACTTACCTATTCGTATAGATTGTCCAAAATTTCGGAGCGGAGATTGATAATTAATAACTGCATCATACAAATTCCAAAATCCTACAAAAATAAAATGACAATTGCCTAGTTCGCTTAAACCACGAAAAAAGCTTAGTAAAGGATAATTATTAGCCATTTCATCCCGGATAAATTGATCAGATTCGTCAATCAACAATAAGCAACTGTTTCCGTGTTTTATATTACCTAATTTTTCTAACACAACAGATTGAGAAACATTTTCTTCTAATCTCAATTCTTTTTTCAATACATCCAATAAATTATTACCAAATAAAGTAAGATAATGACATCGTACCTTAGAATTATTTTCATAATATCGTTCTATCTTTTTCAAAAAACTAGACTTTCCTAGTTGTCTTCCACCAATTATTAAATAATTAGCTAAATCACGGTTTAAAATCCTAGTTAACAGTTCTTCACGTCCAAAAAAAACCATTTCTTTAGTTATTCCTCCTTCTGTTTGATATGGAGAAATTAGTTTTCTAGCAAGTTGGTCAGTTAATAATTCAGTAAATATACAAACAGGTTCAGGATGTAATAGTAAAGTTGTTAATTCTTGATTATTTGGAACTATCCATCGAGTAGTTATATCTTTTCCATAAGAATGCAGTTTTGATTGGTGACTCGGTTTTAAAGTTATTACTATTACGTTAGAAAACATAAATTCTTGTTTTAATTTATTAATAATATAATTTGCAGTTAAATTTTTAGCAGGAAAATATAATAAACAACTACCAAGACCTAGCGGAAAGGTTGAGCATAAAGTTAATTTAAAAATTTCCGAATTAACACTAGGCTCCATTTTGCAATTTAATTTGTTAGATATTAGTTCATAGCGCTTTTCATTTGACATATTAATAAATTTAATTGCATTGTCTAAATAACTAATATCAATATCATTCTGTTCTAATACTTTTTCAAGGCAATTAATACGTTGTAATAGTTGTTTAGTTTTAGCAAGGTTTTCTAAAGGTATTATTGATAATAAACATGATGGAGTTTTAGATAAAAGACGTACAACAGAATTATGATATAAATGCCAGTAATATATTGCAATAATTATTAGCGATGAAACTGTTAAAACTAGGATTTCTATTAACATTAAATGTCTCTTAAAATGCCAAATTTTTTGAGTGTAATATAAATAACTATTCTTTTATAACAAACTGATATATTTAAAATATTTATATTATATAAAATTATTAAAACATATTAAAGTAAAAAAATTGATTAGTCAATTAAACTCGTGGTATTATGCGATAAGAGTTTTAAAATACCAGTTTAAACTTTAAGGTGGGAGACAATGACTGATTCCAAATCAAAAATTATAGATGTGTTAGCTGAGAAAGCTAAACAAAGAGAAGTTGTTGAAGCTGCAATAACAAAGATGCAGGAAGAACAGCGAGATAATTATGAAAAGAGGTATAAAAGTTTAGCTTATCCATTAACTTATCTAAACAAATACATGGCTGAACTGGCTAGACTGTTGAATTCCTTAAAAGAGGAAATTGAGATACCAGAAGCATGTATGAAAAATCCAAACGACTTACTTAAATACCTAAGTAGTGAAATACCTGATATTGCAAAGCTAGGCAATGAAATGGAACCAATTGAGTTGCTTAATTGGTTAAAAGCAGGGATTCAACTATCATCCAAATATCAGCTTTTTCATGAAGAAATCGCAGGTAATCTCACTAATTACAGAATTGAAAAATCAGTAGATTTTGATAGAAGACATGATTTTTCTTTCAGTTTGGAATGTGTTCCAGAGAAACGCTCTGATGTAAGACTAACGTTTTACAGTTTTCGCAATATTGAACAAAAATTAACTGATAAAGAAGATTTTTTACGTGACCATAATTTAGCTTTCACTGTATCTGAAGTAAAATGCAGAAATGGTCAGGATGTTAAGGCTGAACTGAAAGTTGAAAACAAGGTTGATATTGAATTTAGGTTTCGTGGTAATGAAAAAACTGGTTTAATTGATTTGGAAATTCAAAATTTTGGAGGAATGGGAGAAAAAGGTATATTTGGTCTTATCAAATTAGAAATAACTCCAACTTTAGTAAATGCAAGACTTATTGAGGCAATAGCAGCATTCATGTTAAGAAAACCTTCAGAGCTTTTGGGGATTACTAAAGTAGTGAAGGATGAGCCTGTTGTAGAGCAGATTGTTAATCAGTACATTCCTAAAAAATCTCAATTCCAGAAAGTTAATCTGATGAAGGTATTGAAAGACATCCATGAGGAAACTCAAGAGACCAGTAAGATAGTCAAAAATACTCAACAAGAAGTTGAAAAAATTAAAATTAAACAAGAAGAAACTCAAAGGACCGTTAAAGAGATTCATACTGACCAGAAGAAGCATACTTCTCTGATAGTTGGTTGGATGACTTCTTTGTTTAATAACAAAGATTCTCGTTCTAGGTAAATCTGTAATGATGGATTCCAAAATTTATCTTAGTAATTTTAAACTAAAATTTGGAGTCCGTTTGTCCAAAAATTTCCAGCCCTACCTCTTTTATCGCTTCACATCGCCAAAATAAATGTTTTTCTCTGTTTACTAATAGATTTTTCCAATATAGTTCCCGCAATAAATCATCGAGAATATAAGGTTTTGTTCTGCCTAAATCATCCTGCTGTAATAGTTTTACTATTCGTTTTTCTTCTGTAGAGTTTTTAAATGGGATAAATAATTGCCAAACATGATCAAGTTCAGTCAACATTTCTGAGTATTCGATTAAACCCAATCTAGGAGAGTTTTGATATATTTTTAAGCATTCGTTCAATAATTGTGGATGACCACCACTAATGTTTAAAAAATATTCTATTAAATCATCGGTTAACTTCATTCCTTTAAAACGACAATCTCGTAAATCTTGTACTTCTTTAATTCCTAATTCCGGCCAACGTTTAATTTTGGCAATATTTAATAGAGATAAAGCCCCTTCTTTAAATTTTAATTCTTCTAAATATTTATTACCACAAATAATTACTTGTAAACGGTTATTGTATTTGTCGCTTAAACCTCGAATAATGCTGGCTAGTTGTTTACGTGATTTGCCTTGTTCAAAACGACTGATTAATAAGAATAATCTATTAGTATTTTCTAAATGTTCTTGTAAAACAGTGCTAAAGCCGATTGCATCTTTTACATTGAGAAATCCACATTGTTTACCTAGGTCGGTAAAATAAGCATTGCTATCGGTGTCTAAAATATAAGGTGGTTGGATATGTAATACGTTTTCTGGTAAATATTTTTTCTTGGCTTGGAGCAATATTGCATCACGACAGGGAGGTTCTCCCCAATTAGCTTGAGTAAGCAATAACATTACTGAACAAGGTTGAATGTCTTCAAGCTCAATAAAAATATGCTCGATAAATTCTTTAAAAATTACTTCTGCTAATGGATATTCTTGATGAAAACCTGATTTTTCCAAAAATTCATTGGTTTCTAGTTCTGTTAATCGCAAGGCATTAGCAGCTTTAATAACTTTTTCCCGGTTGTTAGGTTTAGCTAATTCATTTTTCCATTTCCTTACCGCTTCTCCGTTAACTCCTATTTTCTTGCCTAAAAAATCATTACCCATACCTATTCGGTGCATGTGTTTGGTGAGTATTTCTCCAAATGTGTGCATGGAATACCTCTATACTGAATTTGAAATTAAGTGTAACGTAAAAGAGGATAGTTGGCAATGTGGCAACCTAGAAAATTGGATAAGTTGGTAAATCGTTGGTTAATTTTGACTAATCAACTTAAAAATATCTTCTAAAAAATAATTTGCAATAAAATAAATAATTATTTTCAAGAAGTTATATTGAATTTAGTTTAAGTTGGAAATTAGGTTGGCAAGTATCCAACTCATATGGTTTATGAAAAAGGTATCATTTGCCCATGTTAAAAATTCTTGTTGAGACTAAGATGATTCATAAGTTTTTTAGCATTAATACAATTATTTATTCATTTTATATTAATTAACCATACTGAGGAATTAATACTCATGCAAACAAACCAATCTATGTCAACTATTGCCAGTTACTCTTTACAAGTTTCTCGTTTAGCTATTGGAGTTGCTGTTGCATTATCTTTGTCGATTGTACAAGCAGGTACGATTACCATTGATGAGCAAGAAAATATTGCATTTACGGTAAATAATTTGTCTGATGTTGCTGGATTTGGAATCCATTTTTCTACTACATCTTCCACAGATGGTTATGGTGGTACTAATGCCGAATGCCATTTGATGTCTGGTTCTGTCAGTGAGCCAAAAAATGAAGTCAATGTGTGGTGTAGTGATGGACATACTGGTGGACAAAGTTATCATAATGTATTTTATATTCCATTAGGTGCTAAACAACGAGAGAGTGATAGCGATCAACAAGAAGTTTTATCTAGTGTTACCCTTATTGTGACTAAACAGGGTGTTAAAGTAAAAGCTGAACGTTTAGCTTATACAGCCTTTTCAACAGAAGTCGTTCCTTTTACGGTGGAATCGTTTTTTCCAATGCGAGAAACTACAGGGTTTTGGCGTACTGGCCAAATTCATTTTAGTGAGAATGGTGTGCTAAATGGTCGTTCTGGTCGTGAAGGTAGTGGCTATGTAGTGAGCGTTGCTGAAAATGTGGATACTGGAAGTGGTGATGGTGTTCAATGTCAGCAAACAGAATTGGATGCAGCATATGATGATGGTTATATTAAAGGGAATGCTGATGGTACTATGTCTTGTGGAAGTAGCAATTATCCTAACCCTACTTATAAATTTGATCCAAGTAAAAATACAGGTGTAATAAATTTACCATCTATTGATTTTCAGTTGATTAATCCTTTGTTTCCAGTATGGTCAACCCAAGTTGATGCATATTCTGCGGTTTTAGAGATGGTTCCGGGTACAGGATATTTCCGCATTATGGATGCTGTATCTAAATTACCATCTGAAAAATAAGAACAACAATTATATATCTTTGATTGTCATACCCACGAAAGTGGGTATCCAGAGATTCTAGATTCCCGTTTTCACGGGAATGACATGATTTTTTTTCTTAACTTAATTGCAGTGACGCTGGTGCATGGGAACCAGAAAAATATATTTATACGAATTAAATGACTGATATTTATATTGAAGTTCATTAAGAATTAAGAATTGCTATACCTCAGTTAGGAATAGGAATCAATACCATAAATGTAGTTTTCCCAACTACACTATCAACAGTAATCGTACCATCATGTTTATCAAGAATTTTTTTAGCAATATCAAGCCCTAAACCACTACCTTCACCAGCTGATTTGGTGGTAAAAAATGGCTTGAAAATTTTGGACTTAATCTCTTCTGGAATACCAGCCCCACTATCTGTAATCGCAATCGAAATTTGGTTATCTTGTATAATTACATCAATCTGTAAAGTACCTTTATTACTCATTGCTTGTAAAGCATTATGAACCAAATTAGTCCAAACTTGATTAAGTTCATCCGGATAACAAAGTATCCAAGGTAAATCATCAACATAATTTTTAACTATTGTAACTCCATGTTTAAGCTGGTTATGGTACAGAGTCAATACCGTTTCAATTCCTTCAATAATATTAGCCGATGTCTTTTCACCAGTATGGTCATAACGAGCAAAATTTTTCAACGCAAATACAATTTTTGTAGCTCTATGCGAGGCTATATTGATGGTATGAGTACTTTTTTGTAAACTTATCAACTGATAGGCCATATCTAAAATGGTTTTACTATTAGGGTCTTGCAATAAAGGTAAAAACATTTTAATATCATCATAAATCCCTATTTCTACTAATGTATCAGCAGTTGTTTCATCAATATCATATTCAGTTGATTGGCGAATTAAAGCTCGTCTAAATTGGCGTTTCTCTTTGGAAGATAATAAATTTTTTTGTTTAATAGCTTGTTTTAATAAAATAAAAAAATCTTTTTGCCGTTCTTCAGATAGCGATTGAAAAAAAATTGGTAACTGTTCCAAAGAATTATTAAAAAATTGAGCTATATTTTCTACTGAAGAACGAATCGCTCCCAATGGAGTATTAATTTCATGAGCAATTCCAGCAACTAGTTGGCCTAAAGTTGCCAATTTTTCAGATTGAATTAATTCTTGTTGGGTTGATTTCAAATTGTTGAGAGTCTGTGACAGTTCATCAGTACGCTCTTGTAGAGTTGCATTTATTTCTTTCAGGACATTGTTTTGTTCTTCCAACAATTGGTCTTTATAATAACTTTTAACCGCATCGTATACTGTCAGAATTAATTCATGGCTATCCCAAGGTTTTAAAATATAGCGATATAAATTAGCATGGTTAAGAGCTTCTACTAATGCCGTAGTGTCAGTTATGCCAGTTAATAATATTTTAAAAGTTTTGGGAGCAATCAGATGAATGCACTGGAGAAGTTCGGAACCAGACATACCCGGCATAATAAAGTCGGAGATTACCAGAGGGATATCGCAACCATCTTGGCTTAATTCTTCAAATAAAACTAAAGCTTCTTCGCCACTTTCAGCGACTTCAATGAAGTATTCCTCCCCTAAAGATTCCAGTAACTCCATCTGAATAGTGTTAAGAGCACTTTTCTCATCGTCAACACAAATAATAACTGGCTTATTCAATATTAAACCTCAATAATTATAGTGTTATTGAGCTGGAATAGATACCCTAAATACCGTTTGGCCAGGTTTACTATTAACTGTAATTTTTCCATTATGTTTCTCAATAATTTTTTTAACAATATCTAATCCTAAGCCATTGCCTTCATCTGCTGATTTGGTGGTAAAAAATGGCTCAAATATTTTATCTTTAATTTCATCTGAGATACCAATCCCATTATCAGAGATACTTACACATACATTTGAATTTTGTAATTGTACATCAAGTTGTAATATACCTTGGTAGTTCATTGCATGCAAGGCATTGTGAATTAAGTTTGTCCACACTTGCCCCAGCTCATTTGGATAACACATTATAGGTGGTAAATTGGAGTAATTACGGATAATTTCTACTCCTTGTTTAGTTTTATTATGATATAAAGTTAAAATTGTTTCGATATTGTCAATGATATTTGTAGTTTGACTAGAATTATTACCATAAAAGTTTATTGCGGTGATAATTTTTATCGCTTTATCAATGGCAGTAGAGTTAGTTAAAATAATAGTTTTTAAAGCGGCAATTTTATATGCTATTTTGAATATTTTTACATTATCAGATGACCTTAACAAATGCAATAACGTTTCAATTCCATTATAAATTCCCATACTTACTAAGTAATTAGCAATAGTAACATTATTAGTAATCGAATATTCATTTAATTGCTTAGCTATAATGTTTTTAAGTTCACGTTCTTCCTTGTTAGATAATAAATTTTGTGCTGAACGTTTTATTAATTCAATAAATGCTGATTCATTAGATAAGTTTATTATTAATGGTAATTGTTCTAAAATTTGTTCTGAAAACATTTTAGTAATACTGATTGAGGAACTAATTACGCCTAGTGGAGTATTAATTTCATGAATTATATCAGCCGTTTCTCTACCTAGAGCTGCCATTTTTTCAGTTTGGATTAATTGTTGTTTAGCTAATTCTAGTTGCTCAAGAGCATTTTGTAACTCAACAGAATGTTGTTTTAACTTTGTTGCTAAATAAGTTTTTTCTGTTTGTAAATTTGTAAAATCTTTTTTAATAACTACTAAAACAATAAACATAGCACCAAAATAAGATACCGTTGTAAAAATGATATGATTTTCCAATATCCCTCCTAATCCGATAGAAAACATAAAAATTGCAGAAAAAAGTAAGGAGTATTTGTTGATTTGAGTAAATAGTTGCATTTTGGTCGTAACTTTGAAAGTATGTGAATTAAATAGCAATTCTTAATTATGAATTACTCTAGTTGGTTTTTATTGCCCATATTAATTTTACCACCATAAGTTACCAATAATTTTTAATTTAACATTTCTAGCAGTTTGCTAATTAACGGAACGAATCTATTTTTACATGCTAATATTATTTTGGAACGTAAGTTTATTCTTGCTTCACACTAGGTATAATTACCTTCAACTACTAAAATTTATGGTATAATATGTAATATCACCATGCAAATACATTAAGTTAAATATATTATAACGTAGAGACAAGGCATGCCTTGTCTCTACAATTTTAAAATAAAATTTATGCTTAGTACTTACGAATGTATTAAAAATACCTGATTTTTTTATTTATAGTTAAACTAATTTAATTTTCTTAAATAAGGGAATAATCATGACACAATTTATTATTGGTATAGCTGTTTTAGTTTTAATAATTTTTTTCTATTCTTTCACTATTTTACGTGAATATGAACGGGCTGTAGTGTTCTTTCTAGGTCGGTATCGAAAAATCAAAGGCCCAGGCGTAATTGTCATCATTCCATTTTTCGAAACCATGATTAAGATGGGTACTCGCACCGTAGTTATGGATGTTCCGTCTCAAGATGTAATTTCAAAAGATAATATATCGATTAAAGTTAATGCAGTAGTGTATTTCCGGGTAATTCATCCAGAAAAAGCAATCATTCAAGTGGAAGATTATCAACAAGCAACTAGCCAATTAGCTCAAACTACGTTACGTTCCGTCCTTGGCCATCATGAATTGGACGATATATTGACCGAACGAGATAAGCTAAATAAAGACATTCAAGCAATTTTGGATGAACAAACTGATGCTTGGGGAATTAAAGTTTCCAATGTGGAAATCAAACATGTGGATTTGAATGATAGCATGATTCGAGCTATTGCTAGGCAAGCCGAAGCCGAACGAGAACGACGGGCTAAAGTTATTCATGCTGAAGGTGAATTACAAGCATCAGAAAAATTACGACAGGCAGCTGAAATAATTTCCAAACAACCCCAAGCTTTGCAGTTGCGTTATTTACAAACTATGAATGATATTGCTTCGGAGAGCAAAACTAATACGATTGTATTTCCATTACCAATTGATTTACTTGGGCCATTACAAGCTTTGATTAAAAACCAAATAGATTAAATTATAGCAATTCTTAATTATGAATGCTTAACTCTTAACTAAATTCAAAATAAATATCAATTTGTATTGATATAATACGTTCAACTGAGAAACGCTATTATAGGGGAGAATATACATAATTCGCCCCAACAAAAAATGTGTCACCCATATGAATCACATTAGCCGTTTTGAAAAATACAATATTGATTATAAAACGAATCGGTTTAGCAGAAATCTCGGTAATTGCTGCTTTGATTTTTTCAGTCAATGGTGCAAATTGGTCATCAATTAAGAATACGCCATCTTCTCCCGTAGATATGCCAATGTTGCCACCCATTAGCATATAAATACTATCTCCAACTTTTATTGTTTTGATTTTTACATCGTTAAATTTAGCTTCATCTGCAAAGACAACAGCAATAAAAAAGCATAATAAACCAAACACCGATTTTTTTAAATAATTCATTTTATCCTCTATTATAAATGTTTACACGTTCTAAGAAGTGTATCAAATTCCACCAAAAAAACCAACCATCTCTCGACGATCGGGTTTATTTCTGCTATTGGATCAGCAACTCTTTTATCTGTATAATTTCGTATTTTGATACTATTAATTATATTTTTAGTCCAGTACCAAAAAATTGCCCTAACCTAAATCCATAACTTAATGGCATTTACTTGCCGGATGCTAATTTAAATGAGATAATTCATTATTAGAGTGAGTTGGTTGCTTTCATTATTAAGGTATTTTTCGATAATATCTTTAACCCTCCACTCACTTACACTTTATCCTGTATAGCAATTTCCCAAATAATTAAGAAAAACTTATGCCATTTGAAATAATTAATACTCCTGATGCTCCACAAGCAATAGGAACTTACTCTCAAGCTGTTAAAGCTGGAAATACCGTTTATTTATCTGGCCAGATTCCTTTAATTCCAGACACAATGGAACTGAATGATGGCAATATGGCAGCCCAAATCCATCAAGTTTTCAAAAATTTACAAGCAGTGGCTCAAGCAGCAGGTGGAGATTTAGCTAATATTGTTAAACTGAATATTTTTCTAACAGATTTATCTCACTTTGCTCTAGTAAATGAAATTATGCCTGAATACTTTAAACCACCTTATCCAGCTCGAGCTGTAGTTGGAGTAACTAGTTTACCTAAAGGGGTAGCAGTGGAAATGGATGCAGTTTTAGTATTATAATTTTTCAGATAATTCTAAAACTGCTAAATCTGTGAGAAACTAATGGAGTTAGTAGCAAAATTCATGAGTGAGAAATTTAGAAATGGTGACAATAGATAGTTTGCATGGTGTAAATACCAAAGTAATAGAACAATTAGCCAAACTTGGCATACATACAATTGATGATATGTTATTCCATTTGCCATTACGGTATGAGGATCGAACCAAAATTAAGAAGCTGGCTGACTTAAAAATTGGGGATCACACTGTGATTGATGGAACTATCCAAGCGGCTGAAGAAAAATATGGTAAAAAACGATCTTTAATTTGTATGCTGGAAGATGAAACTGGAACTATCATGTTGCGCTTCTTTCATTTTTACCCGGCTCAACTTGAAATATTAAAACCTGGAACTAAAATACGTTGTTTTGGTGAAGTACGGCAAGGCTATAATTGTTTGGAATTAATTCACCCTCAATATGAATTGTTAGATTATTCCAATTTGACTCCAGATTTAGCAGAACATTTGACTCCGATATATCCCAGTAATAGTAAATTAAATCAAGCAATTTTTCGTTCTTTAATTGACCAGATATTTGCCAAATACGATATTATTGATTATATTCCAGAAACTTTGCGTTCTCAACTCAACTTATTGCCTTTACTAGAAGCTCTACAAATTTTACACCATCCAACTCCGCAAATTGCTACAACAGATGATAAAATTCCAGCTCGACATAGATTAGCTTTTGAAGAATTATTAGCTCATCATTTAAGCATGTATAGTCTACGTGTTAATGCTAGTAAACATATTGCGGCTAGTTTGAATAATGCTGGAGTATTGGTACAAGCTTTATTAACTCAATTACCGTTTAAACTTACTAATTCCCAACAACGAGTAATAGCTGAAATTAATACCGATTTAAATTCTACTAGCCCCATGCAACGCTTATTACAAGGTGATGTTGGTTCTGGAAAAACTATAGTTGCTGCTATCAGTGCGTTACAAGCGATTGAATCTGGCTATCAAGTGGCAATCATGGCTCCAACTGAATTATTGTCCGAACAACACACCCGTACTTTTGCTAACTGGTTAGAACCATTAGGGATCGCATTTACTTGGTTGACTGGCAGTTTAACTAAGAAAAAACGGGAACAAGTATTGGAAACCATATCTTCTGGGCAAGCTTCCTTAATTATTGGCACTCACGCTCTGTTTCAGAAAGATGTAGAGTTTGCTAAGTTGGGCTTAATAATTGTGGATGAACAACATCGATTTGGAGTGCATCAACGGTTAGCGTTACGCAATAAAGGTAATCAAGACGGAGTTTATCCACATCAATTGATTATGACCGCAACTCCAATTCCTCGCACCTTAGCTATGACTGCTTATGCTGACTTGGATACTTCTATCATTGATGAATTGCCACCGGGCCGTACTCCGATTATTACCGTTATTATGCCTAATACACGGCGAGATAAAGTTATTGCTCGAATTCAAGATGTGTGTACTAATGAAGCCCGCCAAGCTTATTGGGTGTGTACATTAATTGAAGAATCGGAAATTTCACAGTTGCAAGCTGCTGAAGAAACTGCGATTAAATTACAGGAAGCTTTGCCTGAGTTACAGATTGGATTGGTGCATGGCCGCATGAAAGCCAAGGAAAAAGAGCAGGTTATGGATGGTTTTATAGCTAAAGAACTGAATTTATTGGTAGCAACAACAGTGATTGAAGTTGGGGTTGATGTAGCTAATGCTAGTTTAATGATTATTGAAAATGCGGAACGTTTGGGTTTAGCTCAATTACATCAATTAAGAGGGCGAATTGGTAGAGGAGCTTTGCAAAGCTATTGTGTATTATTATATCAACAACCATTATCTGAAGTTGCTAAAGCACGGTTAGGAATTATTCGGGATAATCATGACGGGTTTGTGATTGCTCAACGTGATTTAGATATACGGGGGCCAGGGGAAGTTTTAGGCACTCGACAAAAAGGGGTTATGAATTTACGAATTGCGGATGTGCGGCGAGATAAAGATTTATTAACTGATGTTGTTGAAACTGGTAAAATCATGTTTAAACAGTATCCTGAACAGTGTCAGGCTTTAGTCCAAAGATGGATGAAAGAAGGATTGCATTATGGGGAAGTGTGATTAGAATTTATAGATATATTGATATTCCATAGTTTTGACCTCATATTCAAAGTTCCTTAATAACTACTGTAAAATTATGTTAATACGTTCTTTATTAATTTCATTATTTTTAATCATTACTCCATTATCTGCAAACACTACCCAACCAGGAATTTTTGCCAAAATTCATACTGATAAAGGTACTATCACCGCTAAATTGTTTTACCAACAAGCACCAATGACAGTAATGAACTTTATTGGTTTATCTGAAGGTACAACCGCTTGGGAAGAACCTGAAACTAAAAAGCAAGTTAAGAAGCCTTTATATCAAAATTTAATTTTCCACCACGTAAGAGAATTTATGGTACAAACTGGTGATCCTACTGGCACTGGTACTGGAGGCCCAGGTTTTGTATTTGCTGATGAGTTTTATCCGGGTCTGCATCATTCCAAGGTTGGTATACTTTCCATGGCAACGAAAGGTCCAAACACTAATGGCAGTCAATTTTTTATTACTACCAAACCAGCACAATGGCTAGATAATCAACACAGTATTTTTGGAGAAGTAGTAGATGGTTTAGAAATATTATCACAAATTAAAATTGGAGATAAGTTAGAAAAAATTACTATTTCTCGGATAGGTCAAGAAGCTGAAAAATTTGATACTAAACAAGCCCATCAGCTTGCTAAAACCAATCAGGAAGTTGTGCATAAAGCAGTCGAAAAAGTTTTACCCACAGATATAGGTAAATTAGATCCGTCCAGAGTACCTAGTCCAGAACAACCACCAGTATATCCTGGAGATTTTGAATTTATTGTCATTGCCCATACTGAAATGCGAGTTTCAGTGCCAGGTAAAAAGTTTTATTATAAACATGCTACTGCTCTTGAATTTGCTAATAAATTAGTACGTCATGCTCGTTCTAAAGACGTTAAGTTTGATAAATTAATTAAGCAATATTCCGATATGGATCGTGATGTTCTTACTCGAAATGTAACAGATGATCCAAGTACTCCAGCTCCAATGAAAGTTATTTTTCGGTTAAAACCAGGCCAAGTTAGTGAACCAATAGATTCACCTATGGGAATTTATATTTTCCATCGGCTGTAATATTTAACAATACCTTCGCCAATTTGCTGGTTGTTTCGGGAAATCGTACCTCATTCCCGAAACAACAAATTCTGACTTTGGCGAAAGTTAAGATATTTAAAATATTCTGTTAATCATCTAACCCTGTGTAATCTTGTTCAAATAAACCACTGGTACATCTTAGCAATTCGTTTTTCATACAAATCACAGGATACTTTACGTAATTTTCTAAATAAATACTTACAGTGTACAAGACTAATTCTTTGCCAGTTGTTGAGCAAGTTTATCTAAAATACTGTTAATATATTTGTGACTTTGTTCCGCTCCAAAACCTTTAGCTAATTCAACTGCTTCATTAATTGCTACTTTAAATGGAATATCTTTGCAATATTTCAATTCATAACTACCAAGGCGTAAAATCGTTAATTCAATTGGGTCAAGCTCATTAAAATTTCTATCTAACAAAGGAGTATACGCTATATCTAGTTCATTAAATTGCTGATAAATTCCATTAAGCAATTGTTTAAAATAAGGAACATCAATTTTAGTTATATCTTGTATAATAAGTCTGTCTGGGTCTTCTAAAAGTTGCATTTCTATCACTGAAATATTTAAATTAGTCATATGCCATTGATATAATGCTTGTAATGCTAACTTCCGAGCGGCAGTCCTAGCTTTAGGTTTAAATTTCGCCATTATAGTTTCTTAAGCAAATCAACCATTTCAATAGCTGATAATGCAGCATCACTACCTTTATTACCAGCCTTAGTGCCAGCCCGTTCAATCGCTTGCTCAATTGAATCTACAGTTAGAACTCCAAAGGCCACTGGTATATCATATTGCAAAGATACCGTTGCTAATCCCTTAGAACATTCCCCTGCAACATAATCAAAATGTGGAGTTCCACCTCGAATCACCGCACCGATAGCAATAATGGCAGCATATTTTTTACTAGCAGCTAAACGTTGTGTAACTAGTGGAATTTCATAAGCACCCGGAACCCACGCTACGGTAATATTTTCATCCGTTACTCCATGCCGTTTTAAAGTATTCAAAGCTCCTATTAACAAATGATCAGTGATAAAACTATTAAAACGTCCTGCCACGATTGCGTAAGTCGCATTACAATTAGCAAAATTTCCTTCAATTACTGTCGTCATCTTTTCTCTCATTATTAATATAATCAACAACTTCCAAATCAAAACCAGACAAGGCGTGCATTTTTTTAGGAGCACTTAACACTCGCATTTTTCGTACTCCTAAATCGGACAGAATTTGGGCTCCTAAACCATGAGTTCGTAAATCATGAACTGGTGGTTGAGCTGGTGAATTTTCTCCTTCATCCCGTTTACAACAATGGTTAATTCTTTGTAGCAGAGTTTTGGCTTCTTCTTTTTGATTCAATATCACTACTATTCCAGCTTCTTCTTCAGCAACTCGCTTGATAGCATTGCGTAATGGCCAACCGCAAGTTTCTCTAGTGCTAGTGGTTAAATCACATAAAGTATTACTAATATGCACTCGTATTAAAATTGCTTCATCCGGTTTAATTTGGCCTTTCACTAACGCAAAATGTATAACATTATCAATACTATCTTTATAAGCAACTAGTTTGAAATCTCCAAATTCTGTAGGCCACTTACAATCTGTTATTCGATCTACAGTTTTTTCATTCATGGTACGGAAACTAATCAAATCAGCGATAGTTCCAATTTTCAGATTATGCTGTTTCGCAAATATTTCCAAATCTGGTCGACGTGCCATTGTGCCGTCTTCATTCAGAATTTCTACAATCACTGTTGCTGGCTCTAAGCCGGCTAAACGAGCTAAATCACAACCAGCTTCGGTATGCCCAGCTCGTCTAAGCGTACCGCCGGGTTGAGCTGTTAACGGAAAAATATGGCCAGGTTGGACTAAATCAGATGGTTTAGCTTCTGGAGCCACTGCTGCAAGAATAGTTACAGCTCTATCGGCTGCTGAAATTCCAGTGGTTACACCTTTGGCAGCTTCGATTGATACGGTAAAATTAGTTCCGAGCGGTGCATTATTGTCCACAACCATTTGATTCAATTGTAATTGTTGGCAACGTTCATTGGTTAAAGTCAGGCAGATTAACCCTCGGCCAAATCGAGCCATAAAGTTAATATCTTCAGCCCTTACTTTGACCGCAGCCATAATTAAATCACCTTCATTCTCACGGTCTTCGTCATCCATTAAGATGACCATTTTTCCTTCTCGAATATCGGCAATGATTTCTTCAGTAGTATTCAATGGCATATGTTTCAATATTAATATGATAAACTATAGATTCAGAAGCGAATCTGCACAAAATACCATTATATCACAATAATTATCTTCTAAATACCCTACAAATTATTACGTAGGGGCAATTCTTAGCCCTTAATTTAATGGCAGTTAACCTTCTGGATTGAGAATGTTTTCCAAATTTGGAGTCTCTTTATTGGTAAATTAATAATTACCGATTTAGGATATTGAGATATTAATATGGCAAATTAAAGAGATTGGAGGGTATTTCCTTTCTCGTATTAAATCTAAAACAGTGATTGCCGTTACTAAAATTATTCAAGGTAAAATTCTATACCACTTAAACATAAACGTTCTAACATTCTTGAAGTTATGGTTGAAAAGGTGTGTAATGAAGGAACTTTATGTTGTCGAACAGTTTTGAAATCCTTATGACAAATGTTACCATTGGTATATAACAAATTTGGTAGTCCTAAATAAAGTAGTGGTAAATTAATTTATTGGTTTTATTACAATTTTAAACCATTACTACTACTTTATTTAGGACTACCTAATTTACATATTATTTCAACCAATTATAGCCATAAGTGGTGATCTTAGCAATTACGTTTATTGTTGGATAAAGCGTACTACTTTTCCTATATTCACATCTTCTGCGAATATGCAATTTTTACCAATAGTTACGCCTTCTAAATTAGTGTTATCTAGGAAAATAGCATTTTTAATCGTACCACTGCCAGTAATAGTTCTGGTGAAAATACCACCATCAATGATAGTTCCATCTAGCAAGTTGACATCTTTAAATACACCTAAGTTCATTTTAGTGTACTTGTCTTTGACTATGATATTGCCAGCTAGATTGCCGCCAGTTAATTGGCCACCACAATAGTCAATATTGGCCACTGTGCCTTGATTATCAACATAACCAGTTACTTTACCACCATCAAGAGTGGCATTTTTCAAAATAGTAACACTGGATACCCAGCCTTCGCTAGTAACATAACCTGCAATCTGTCCTCCGGCAACATAGCCTTTTACATCAATATGTTTATCTCCTAAAACTTGATTTTTACAGGTTATCGAAATTACTTCATCTAAGGCATCACAGTATTTTTTAACCATTGGAGTAGTTACAACTGTGTTAGATTTGGTAACTAGAAATTAGTGAGTTATAACTTCATCAGCAGTAATTATAGTAATATCATGCAAACCAAATTTGAAACCATTATTAATGTAAATTTGAGCTTCTAACAAGGTTTTACTATGTACGATTAATTTAGTTATGGCAATCTTGTCATCATCAAATTTTAGGCTGGTAGAATTTGAAGTGAAATTGGTATTTATACCAGAAATCAAAATTTGCGAGTTATTTTGGAGGGAAACCGTACTGATAATTTCCGGGATTTCTGGTGGTGCTTCTATTGCAATAACGCCAATACCATGAGCAGTTTCAATGCTACCATCTGCTAATGTAGTATCAATTTGCATGTCATAGCGATTTAGACTAATATTCGTTGGCACAGTTATGTTTACAATAAGTTGATTTGGGGAAATAACTATTTTGTCATTAATTGTTATTCCACCATCTATTTGGACAACACTAAACAGGTTGAAGTTGGAATTAGATGCTGTAATGCGTAAGTCCAGAGTTCCACCTTGCGGTATTTTAGTTGGTGTAACTACGGTTACTGTAGGTTGAATTGTACCTAGCATGATGTTTAAAGCTACATTTTTGTAAATCTGTAGCCATTCTGCTGTAGGTGGGTCTTTTTTATCCTTTTTATTAGCTCGGTCGATGATGTTAAGACTGCGGAGGGCTGCATCAAAGTAAAAATAACCTAAATATAACAATAGATTAATTAGTAAAAAAGATTTTCATAATTAAATAATTAGCTGAAATTAAAGATAT
>DAOUSR010000249.1 GCA_030627125.1 Thioploca sp. | reverse complement strand
AACAGGCTTTTCTGCTTTAACAGGTTTTTCAGCAACAGGTTTTTCAGCAACAGGCTTTTCTGCTTTAACAGGCTTGGTAACAGCGGTATCTTTTTTATCAGCAGCAAACGCTTCGATAGATGTTAATGTTCCGCCTAATAAAGCTAAACTAATAGCTATGGATAAAGTAGTATTTTTGTTCACAATAAATTCCTTAAATGTAGTATTTTATATGTAAAATTTGTTTCGTTACATTAAATATAGTTGAAGATTTTGGGTATGTCTATAGGGAAAATCCTTAATTCTTGATGCTTCACATTCTACCCATTTTTTATTATACGATTACTCAATAATTGGATCACTAGCGTTACTAGATGCATTAATTATAGTCTCCACACGAGAACCTAATACTTTCCAATCCACATTAGTTTCATAGCCAATCACATCAATACGTGGCAACAATCTACCCTTGATAATATAGTAACTTTCCGTAGAGATTGCTTCAACTCCACGCATTTTACATACATCTTTCCGCAGTTGACAGCCCCAGCCTATCTTGTGATAATAAAAGTTTTCAAACACGCTCAAAATACTACGTGACATAGCATCCACCGCAGTTCCCCCACCTAAACTAGATAAAGCTTTTACAGCTTTCTGACTAACTTTATGTGACAAATCATCATCAGCTGGAGTTCCAAGGAAAGCATCAAAAGCCACAGGATTCCAATTAACCAATTTCAAATCATTGACATAGCCAGATAACAAACCTTGTATTTCACCAAAATTAGTCATTTGTGAGGTCAAACTGTGTAAATTGATTCGGTTTATAGCAATGTTAGTCATAAGTTTTGGAACCTCGCTATTTTCCATATTTGCTCCATCCATAATAATATTGCCATCAAATATATCAGCTTGCAGAGTTCCAGTTACCTTTAATTGCTGATTTTGATAAGTAATTGCTGGTATAATTCCATGAATATTACCCGGCAAATCGGCCATAGAAGTATGTAAGTTTGCGATAGAAATAGGCTGTAATTCAATTCCTTGTAATTGCCATATCAATTTTTCAGTAGCTAAATTTGTCAATTGAAATTGCTTGATGTTAATAGCACCATCATAAATTGGTTGTCGCCAAGGTTCTAATAGTTTTATATTCTCGTTAGTTAAACTAAATTTAACTTGACTAGCTCCCAATTGAATTCCATTAGTACTTATTTGCGACCAGCTTAAATCACTTGGTAATTCATTATTACTATGCCATTGCACTTTTCCTTGTAAACCAGCTATTCCAAAATTTGCTTCATGTACATTTGCCAATTTTACAATAACGTGCTGCTGGTTAGATTCCCAATTCAACGCTGCTTGCAACAAGCCAGTAAAATCTAATTGTTTAATATCAAATTCATTATCTAACCAAGTTTGCAAATATTGAGTATAAAAACTTTGGAGCTGAGTTGAAATAGATTGTACGGCAAGCTTATTAATATCAAATTGTTCGCCTAGATTAAAATTCCCATTTGCAGTTAAAGTAGTTATTTCAGTATGATTATAAGTAAAGCTGTTTAAATTTAACTGTGGTGGTTGCCAAGCCAAATCGACTACCATAACTACTGGTTTATCAGGGGAAATTTCGGTATAAATTGGGTCAATAAGAAAATTGCCACGGCTAATTGATAAATCTCCAATCAGTTGTATATTTGAATCTATATCAACAATGTTAGTAATGGTAGACGCAAGTTTGACCGCTATATTTTGGCCAATATTATTATCGACTGTAAAATTTAAATTATTGCTTTGGCCAGTTATGATAGCTTGTTGAAAACTAACGTCATCTCCAACGGCTTTAACTATTATGTTTAGTTTGCCCTTAACATCTAAATTATCTGGTAAATCTATGAATGAACTTAATTTAGTTAATAATTTCTCTAACACAACTTGCTTGAAATTTAAGGAAACTTGCCAACCAGTTGGAGTTAATTTAGCTTGTAGGAATACTTTGCCATCAGCGATAGAAAGTTGACTCAAAGTTAAATAAATAGTTTGGGAAGCAATTTGGTAGGTAAAAGATAGGTCGACATCTGGTTCATCCAACAGTTTCCAAGCTACATATAATTTGGCATTAGGACAAACAATTTGGACAGCATTATGCTCAATAGTTTTACAACGTAATCTTATGTTTTGTAATGGTTTTTCTAGTATTGATAAGGTTAAAGTTCCTATATTTAGTTCTAATGCGATAGTTTCTGATAAATTTAGGTAAGTGGATACATCAGCAACTTGCCAAGCAATTCCAGCGATTGAGCCTAATTTAAGATTTATATTATCGATTGCCAATACTGAATTACTTAATACTAAGAGCAATAGCCATCGCATAAAATGTGAATTAAGAGCTATTATTTTAAAAATCATGCAATTAAAATTGTAATTTTGGAGGTTTTTAACAGATAAATTTGTAACTGATTGTTTTTAAAATATACATAATTTTAGCTTTTAATTCACATTTAAGGTTACTTTAGTCGTTACACGAAACCACCGCTAGGCGCTTGAGTATTCATTATTACTTGTGTAATTCTTTTAAATAATACCAATATCTTTTTCTGAAAAGCTATATAACTATAGTGTTTCCCGTTTGTATAAAGTCAAAATCGACTGCAATGTAGAAAACAATTACGAGTATCAGAAGGAGTATTGCAAAGCATCAGCAAGATATAATTGTTCAGTATCTAAAATAGTAATTTTTACAATTTACCTTTTCATAAAGTACAATAAGGCTACGAGTTTATGCTATCAGATTTTGCGAAGACGTTTTTCGTTGTTGCAAAAAGTACAAGAAAATCAGCAAGTTTT
>DAOUSR010000206.1 GCA_030627125.1 Thioploca sp. | reverse complement strand
CCAATCCCCACCAGCCGCCACCGAATGAATCGTAGCCGCCCAAACTTGCGGAATCCACAACATACATAATATAACTAAATTTTTCATAAATTGTATTCTCTTTAAAATATTAAAAATTATATATTTACATGACCTATACTAATAGGTACAACATGAATATTTGAACGCTGAATTTGCCAAAGATCAAAAGCATTCTGCAATTTCAACCAATGTATTGCACTTGGTTTACCAAAAGTCATCTCAAGCCGCAAAGCAATTTCCGGCGTTATAGCAACATCTCCATCAAGAATTGCAGAAAATGTTCCCATGCTTATACCAACATGTCTTGCTACTTCAAAAACTGATAAATCCAAGGGTTCAATCACCAATTCTTTAAGAATTTCACCGGGATGAGCAGGGTTATACATAATTAATGATAATCCTCATAATTAACTATTTCCACATCATTATTAATAAAACGAAAAGTAACACGCCAATTACCACTGACTTTAACTGACCAAATATCCTTGCGATTACCTTTCAATTTATGCAATATAAGCCCAGGTAAATCCATATTTTCATGATTTTCAGCCTGCTCCAAATTAGAAAGAATTAATCTCAATCGTTTAACATGTTTTGCTTGAATACCAGATATATTACCAGAATTATAAAATCGTTCCAAACCTTTATGAATAAATGATTTTATCATATTTTAAATAATATATATCAAATATAACCCACTCTTAAATTTATCAAAAATATCCTTATTTCAATGCCGCCAGCCGCCACCGAATGAATCCGCCCAAACCTGCGGAATCCACAAACTACATAATATAATTAAATATTTCATAAATTGTATTCTCTTTTCAAAGTGTTTTACCAATTCTTAAATCATCAACCATTTTAAAATGATTATCATGGGACTCATACTTTTTAATAGTCAACACCCATTCTAATGCTTGGGATGGGAAGCAAAGAATCATCTGGCAACTCCCAACGCATCTTGGGCTAGTTGCAATTCATATTCAGTGGCTAAAATTGGCTTAAGTGGCAAACCTTCAATCACTGGGATCACATCAGTAATAATAATTTTTTCACCAGCTTTAATGCCTTTATTAATAACCACTAATTTTCCTTGTTTATATAAAATATTTACTGTCCGAATCTCTAACTCATTATTATCTGTCGCAATATAAACCCGACCTTGATGAATTGCTTTCCTTGGCACAACCAACATTTTTTCGGCTGGAGCAGAGAATTCAACCGCAACATACATACCTTTTAATAAGGGTGGACGCTTGCCCGGAATAACATTTTCATACGGCTTGTTAACTGCCACTACTAAATCGATCATATCACGAATAGGGTCAATAGATTCACCGATGCGGATTAATTTACCTTGCCATTTTTCCATATCATTACCTACTAAATGGACAATCGCTTCTAGTCGCATTTTAGCTAATATTTTTGGCAGGGATTTTGGTTCTTGTAGATTTGTGCTATGGTGGCTTAATCCCGTTAGCAAGGGACGAAATTGACTAGTGGCTAATTGAGCATTAATTTCAACAGCTTGAGTGCCTAATGCCTCAAATAATACGCTACCAACTGAGGTAAATTCTCCTTTTTCCACCGATACGTTACCAATCCGAGCATCAAACGGTAATTTAATTTCGGTACGTCCCAAGGTGTCTTTACTTTGTGCTAGTTGAGTTTTGGACTGTTCAATTTGGGATTTGGTTATGGCTTTACGGCTGGCATAGCTAGATAATTTACCTTGCAAATCTTCAACTTGCTGGCGTAATTGTAAAACTTTTTGTTCTTCAGTATCCACCGCAGAACGGGATATCACCTTCTTTTTCCAAATTTTAATTATCCTCTTTAATTCTTTCTGCCCAACTTTTAAGTTTGCTTTAAATAGTTTTAATGAATTACGAGTAGCTTTTTCTTCAACTTCTAATTGTATTAACGCTGATTTACTGCTACTTAATCCAGATTTACTTTGTGCTAAAGAAAACTCAAAAGTTGTTGGTTCAATGCGTAAAACCACAGTTCCTTTTGCCAAACTGCCACCTTGTTTTAATTCGGGGTGGATATAATTAATTTTACCGCTAACCTCAGTTTTAGCTTTCAATAAAATTGCCGGTTCTACATTGCCATAAGCCGTAGCACGAGTTCGGAAAGGTATTTTTTTAACTGTTATGACTTCTACGATTTTAGTCGGAAATTGCAGTTTTTCATGTTCAATAGGTGGTTTGGATTTCACTTTGTAAATTACCAAACCAACTGCTATGATAACGATTAATGGTAAGATAAATGCTGTTTGGAATATTTTTTTCATATTTTTAGTGGCATTGGGTAACAGGACTATTAAGCTTTTGAACGAAAATAATCTCGAGTCAATTTAAAAACTACAGGACTTAATAATAGCAATGCGATTAAATTAGGGATAGCCATCAATGCGTTGAGGGTGTCTGCAATTAACCAGATAAAATTTAAATTACTTATTGCACCAATTGGAATAGCGATTACCCATAATAATCTAAATGGAGTTATGGATTTAAAACCAAAGATATACTGTACGCATTTTTCCCCATAAAAACTCCAACCTAACAGAGTGGTAAAAGCAAATATAGCTGAGCCAAAAGCCACTAGATAACCACCAAAATTAGGTAAAGCTTGTTCAAAAGCGGCGGCTGATAAAGAAGCTCCAGTTATTCCACCAGTCCAAGCTCCAGAAATGATAATAACCAAACCGGTGATAGTACAGACAATAATCGTGTCAATAAAGGTTTCTAACATTGCGATCACGCCTTGTTGCACTGGGCTATTAGTTTTAGCAGTAGCTTGGGCTATTGGAGCACTACCTAATCCGGCTTCATTGGAAAAAACTCCACGAGCTACACCATAACGAATTGCCATCCATACGCTTGCTCCAGCCGCACCACCAGCCGCAGATACTGGGGTGAAAGCGTGAGTGAAAATGAGATTGAAAGCCTGTGGGATTTCAGCAGCATGCAGGAATAAGATTACCAACCCACCAGCAACATAGGCAATTCCCATGAATGGTACTAAAATACTCGCAATCTTGCCGATTCGTTGAATGCCACCAATTAATACTAATCCTACCAATATAGCTAACACGATTCCAGTAATCCCAGTTGGTATCCCAAAATTAGAGTGTAATACATCAGCAACTGAATTAGCTTGCACCGTATTACCGATGCCAAAACCAGCGATAGCTCCAAATACAGCAAACGTCATTCCTAGCCAAGCCCAACGTTTAGTCAAACCATTTTTGATGTAGTACATAGGCCCACCAACGTGATTGCCAGCTTCATCAGTTTCACGGTAATGGACTGCACATACTGCTTCAGCATATTTAGTTGCCATACCCACCAAAGCAGTACACCACATCCAGAATAATGCTCCGGGGCCACCTAGAACTATGGCTGTTGCCACTCCTGCAATATTACCAGTACCAATGGTTGCAGATAAGGATGTCATTAAAGCATTGAAAGGGGTAATATCTCCTTCAGCCGTGCTTTTACGGCCTTGCCAGAGCATTTTAATTCCGTAGAATAGTTTACGAAATGGTACTAATTTCAGTCCTAGCATTAGGTAAATGCCAGTCCCCAAAATAAGTGCCAGCATGGCTGGTCCCCATACTATACTGTTAATTTGATTTATATAATTACTTAAAAGTTCCACATTGCACTCTCAGATTATGTTTGGAAAAAATTATCATAATAATTTAACTATTATATACTTTTTTATCCAAAGCTTTTTCACTGTTAGCGATAATAACCGTTACTGCTGCATCGCCAGTTACATTAACCGCAGTCCGCATCATATCTAATAGACGATCTACCCCAATTATCAAAGCAATTCCTTCTACTGGTAAACCTACTTGATTCAATACCATAGCCAACATAATCAATCCAACTCCGGGAACTCCTGCTGTACCTATTGAGGCTAAAGTTGCTGTCATTATAACAGTTAAATAGTCTGTCATTGTCAAGTTTATGGCATATACATTAGCGATAAAAACCGTTGCCACTCCTTGCATAATAGCAGTACCATCCATGTTGATAGTTGCACCAAGTGGGATGGTAAAAGAAGCTATCGAATTGTCTACTCCAAGTTTGCCTTTTGCATTTTCAACATTAACTGGAATAGTAGCATTACTACTTGCAGTACTGAAAGCAAATACTTGTACACTTCGCATCTTCTGGAAAAATTTCCAAACGCTTAATCCAGAAAGAATTTTAATTAACAATGAGTAAGATATCAAACCATGTAAAAGCAATGCACTAGCCACTACTATAAAGTAACCTAAGAGTGGTTTAATCAAATCAATTCCTTGTAAAGCAAACGTTTTGGCTATTAAACAAAAAATTCCCAATGGTGCAAGTTTCATCAAAATATTGACCATTTGCATCATAATTGCATTGTAATCATTAAATTGCTTCTCAACCCGTTTACCAGATTCGCCAGCCATCACAATTGCGATTCCAAATAATAGAGAAAATACAATCAATGGCAACATATCACCATTAGCCATAGCTTCAATTGGGTTATTTGGTACCATATTAATGATAGTTTGAGCTAACGAAGGAGATTCTGCGGCAATGAATTCTGTTGGGACTGCTGATGTTAGATTAAAGCCTTCACCAGGTCCAGCTAAAATTGCTAGTCCTAATGCGAGAGTGATGGCAAGTGCTGTTGTTACTATATAAAATAATAGAGCCTTACCACCTAATCGACCTAATTTACTAATATCTCCCAAAGCTGCAGTACCACAGACTAAAGAAATAAATACTAATGGGACAACTAACATTTTTAAAGAATCAATAAAGACTTGACCAATGACATGAAATACATTATTAACTAAAAATACGCTAACAAAAGTTGTTTCCATAAAGAAAAGATTGAATATGGCACCTAAAATACCGCCAAATAACATGGCAAGTAAAATAATAGTAGTTAAGTTCTTTGATTGCATTTTTAGTTATCCAAATGATAGATGTTAAAAAAATCTAAAAAGTTATATAAATTTTTTTTAAGGTGTTATAATTAATTCCAGATTGAAATTTGTTAGTTAATTATACTAAAT
>DAOUSR010000171.1 GCA_030627125.1 Thioploca sp. | reverse complement strand
CATGCTAAATTATTCTCAATGTTTATATTATCTCGAGAATTTTATATGATTTTTTTCTAAATTGAGAATTGCTGATTTTGTTAGATATGGCTGAAATCGAAATAGGTGTTTTGAGTCGCCAATGCTTGAATCGACGAATCCCAAATTCAAGAAACTTTACGCTCAGAAATAGAAAAATGGGAAACGAAATCAAGAAACTGTCAGTGTGAACTGGCGTTTTACTACCGAAGATGCACGGATAAAACTTAAGTCATTGTATCCATCAATTCAATGTTGACGCAGTACTAGCAAGATAAATCTTTCCGAAACATATTCAACTAACCACTATTTTGTTACTCTTTTTAAGGTCGAGTGGACTTCCAAATTAAAAATAAATCATTCAGTTCTTGACAAGCAACACAAATATTTTATAAACTCCAAAAACTAATTAATTTAATTGAAACAGTATTTAAAAAAAACAAGTATTAACCAGTTTGAAATAGAAGAACGCTCAATGCGACAATATAATTATCCTGATTATGTGGTTCATAAAGCTAAACATCAAATATTTATTGATACATTAAATAATTTTGGTAGCCTAAAACAAAAATTTGATACTGAAAGTTTTTATTGAAAGATTTATAACAAAATGATATTATAATTTTTTTAAAGTGGGTATAATTTTGAAAATTTATTTATTAATATTGCTAATAATTCTATTTAATACAATTGGTTGTGGGAAGAAAGGAGAGTTAATCCGTCCAACATTTGCAGAAACCCAAGAGTTGAATCAAACCAACTGATAGATGGTTATTTCTCATGTATTCTTGCCAACCATTTTGCATTGGCCTTATTAATTATCCTAACAATAGCCTTAGAAGAAATAGTTGCACCAGTTATTGAATCCACTTCATTAGTTGCGGATTTTTTACCTTTTTTGACTATAACCACAGTTGGTTCTACTGTTAAAGCTTTAAAATTACTTTGGAAAGCAATATCTTTATAAATTTTATCTCCTAAGCCCGGTGTTTCACGACTGTCCAGAACTTCCATACCAACTATTAAACGTTTTTGAGGGATATAGCCATACAATATTTCAATGGTATCCTGAAAACCAGAACCAATTCCAATAATTGCATAACCAACTAAATTTTTTTCCGCATCAAATCCAGCATAAATAATGTCATTCGATTCTGAATCAATCGGTTGTAGCTTGCCATCAATATATTGTAATTTTTGAATTTGAGTAACTCCGGGTAAAACCTTAAATACGGCTTCACGCAATATTTTAGCTTTATATGCAGTAATAGTTGGCAAGGTAGCCTCATAAATAGCAATAATAGCAATGCCAGAAATTAACCCAGCAATGGCTAAAGTTAATATTAATTTGACAGGGCTAGGTTCTTGAGGATAGATTTTTATAACAGTACTTTGCATTAATAGTTCTCATGTGTAAAGCAAATTGTCTGATAAAGTTACCAGACACATTAATTATAGATAAATCCCACCTAACATAACTGCTTGACTAGCTCCAGTAACTGATGGCAAATTACTAGGCTGTTTATTTAACCGTTGTCGAGCCAACCATGCAAAACAAATTGCTTCTACTAAATCAGGATTAATACCAATTACTTCTGTTGATTCTACTTTACAATTCGGTAATTGTTGGGCTAAACCTTTCATCAACAAAGAATTATGCACTCCGCCACCACATACCAATAAACGTTGAATGTTATGTGATGCAATAGTATGGGAAATACTATCAATAGTTAGTTGGCATAGAGTTGCTTGAATATCTTCTGATGGTATAGATAATCCTAATGTATGATAACTCAACCATTCTAAATTAAAGTAATCACGTCCGGTGCTTTTAGGAGCAGAACGAGCAAAATATTCATCTTCCAACATATCTTTTAATAATTCAGGATGAATCTGGCCAGAAGCAGCCCAAGCTCCATCTTGATCAACCCGTAAATGTTGTTGTTGATAAGAAAAAGCATCTAATAGAGCATTGCCCGGACCAGTGTCAAAACCAATAACTGGTTGGTTTTTATCGGCTGGTAAAATAGTAAGATTAGCAATTCCACCAATATTCAATACTCCACGATTTTCTTCAGAACTACGCATATAAGCATTATGAAATGCCGGAGCTAAAGGAGCACCTTGTCCACCAGCTGCCATATCTCGTCGTCTGAAATCTGCTATCGTAGTAATTCCCGTCATTTGAGCAATAATATTCGGATCGCCCAATTGCCAGGTATAAGGTGGATTTCCATTTGGATGGTGGTATAAAGTTTGGCCGGGGCTACCAATAGCCAGAATTTTTTCCCTAGAAACAGATTCTTGTTCTATCATCTCTATGGTAGCTTCAGCAAATAATTTACCTAACTTTACATCAAGGATAGCTACATCATGTAATATACTTTGGTCTTTATTTTCTTGACTAAGAGTTAGTAATGTGTCCCGCAAATCTTGTGGCCAAGGATGAGAATGCACGGCATGGATGTGGATTTCATTTCCCATAAATTCAGCCAATACAACATCAATAGCATCTATGCTAGTACCAGACATAAGCCCAATATACATTTTTATTCCTCAGTCATTAAATATCTACAACATGTTGTTGTAACAACGATTTATGTGTAATAGGTACAGATTGTACTAATTTTGTTGGTAATAATGACTTATTAATGGTATTTAGTTTAGCAAGTAATTTTTTAGTCTTCATTATAAAATCTGGTTGTTTTGTCTCAGCGATTGGCAGAGAAAATGGGGTTTTAAAATCTAACGGATTTTTATATACATTATCAATTAAAACTTCATAATGTAAATGTGGGCCAGTAGTTTTACCAGTTTGGCCAACATAGCCAATAAATTCACCTTGCGAAACTTCATCTCCAACTTTTAAGGTCTTAACAAATTTTAACATATGCGCATATAAAGTTTGAACTCGTGCATCATGTTCTAACACAATTACTTTACCATAGCCACCTTTACGTCCTAAAAATTTAACTGTAGCATCTCCCGCAGCTATAATTGGAGTACCTTGTGCTGCACTGTAATCAATCCCTGTATGCAAATGTCTACGATGAGAAATAGGATGTTTACGTTTTCCAAACTTGGAGCTTATCCTTTTAAAATTAGTAATCGGGGCAGTAAGTAAAGAAATTTGCTGTAAATTATCACCAGTCGGAGCATAATAATCAGTATTACCATTTTGATCAGTATAGCGTAATGCTTGATAAACTTTACCATTATTAATGAATTCTGCTACTAAAATATTTCCTTCTTCTATATCTTTGCCAAACTGATGCTGTTTATAAACCAAACTGAATTGGTCACCAATTTGAATATCACTTTCAAAATCAATATTATAAACAAATATATTCATTAATTTATCTAACTGTTGTTTGGATAAACCAGCTTGTTGGGCGGCAGCAGATAATGTAGTTTTAATAATACCATGGACAGATACAGTTTCAGTATTCTTGCCAATTGGTCTAATCTCACTTTCAAATTCTTTATCTCCAATTCGGAACACATGGAGTTCATCAGTTTTATTTAGTATTAAAATTAAATCCTGCACATTATCATTGTCATCATGTTTTATATGCAATTCTTGATTGATTTTTAATTGGTGTAATTGTTGAGCATGTTCAGTTTGATTGATTTGATATACTTGCTTTAACTTATATTGTTTAAAAATAGTTGACAAAGTATTACCTGTTTTAACTTGGAGATGTAACCAAGGCAATTTTGAAACGGTGGGAATAGGTGGTGTTGGGGCTAATTTTATAGGAATTTCTATCGGTATCTTGTTAGGTAGTTCGAGCGGAATTGCTATTAAGTTATTAGTTGGTACTGGGATAAGCTTAACTGACATTGGCGATATAGAAGCATTAGAGTTATTGAGCCACCAGTTCAAAGTCAACGCTATGACGAAACTTATTATAGCTATTAATAATTTTGGAGTTAGCCAAGAAGATTGGGGATATAAATTTAAGCCATATTCAATACTAAAGTTATGTGAAGATTGTGTAGTGTTATGGTGTGAATTTATAAAACGATGCCTCACAACCATTTTTGGCAGAGAATTTTTGGATTTAAATATATTATAATTTATATTATTTTTTATCCCGGTTAAAGGATTTATGTTTATTTTAAAATATGACATGTTAAGTTAGATTGTCCTTAATTTTCAAGATTTACAAATTTAATATGCAAGAAATATACTGATAGTTGTAAGTATTTTTAATAAAAACTAATATTTTCGTTTTCAATGTCTGGGTACTGGGTGTGGACTATTTTGAAAAAATTAATAAAATGTTAAATATCAATTAGTTACGAATATTACTATTCTTGTGTAACATATTGATATTTCATTATATTTAAATTTTTCAAATAGGTTGTGCAATATGTTACCCACTAAAATATTTCATGGTAGTTATTACACCTTAAGCAAAAATGGTGGGCAAGTATTTATCAATACTACAACTTCCTAATCACCCCATCAGCTCCAATCTGAATATTCTGCAAAAAACCATCCGATTTGGTAAGTTTACGAATAAGATTAAGAGCTTGTCCTTTTGGATCAAGAACCACTCTCTGATTTTTTATTTGTTTAATCGAAGTTATTTTAGCATTCACAAAACTACCATCTTGTTTATTAATATTCACCTTGATAATTGGAGCTACTCCAGTAACACCACGTAAATTAAACCGGCCGTAAGTGCAAAAATTACCCAAACTATAAGCAATAAACCGATTTTTATAAACCTCAACCGCCCGTGTAACATGAGGCCCATGCCCAAACACTATATCGGCTCCAGCATCGATAACCGCATGAGCAAATTTATACACATTGCCTCGATTTTCCCCATAAAAACGTTCCGATTTATTTTTAACATGTTGATTTTTTGCACCTTCTGCTCCACCATGAAATGATACGATCACAATATCATTATCGGCTGTCAGATTTTTGACAATCTGTTTGGCATTAGCAATATCTCGAATATCTACCGTACCAATATTAGGAGCAAATGCCGCAAAACCATATTTTATCCCATTTTTAGTAAAACTAGTAGTAGGACGTTGTTTAGCTAAACCAGCAGATTCAATACCTAATCTATCCAAAACTTTAAGAGTATTGTTAATACCTTTCTGCCCAAAATCTCGGATATGATTATTCGCTACACTTACCACATCAAAACCAGCAGTAACAAGGTTAGTAGCCAAATATTCTGGCATCCGAAAGGCATAACAATTTTTACAATTTTTTATGGTAGAGCCATTGTTAAGAATGGTGCCTTCTAAATTGCCAAAAGTAATATCAGCATTTCGTAACGTGCTATTCAAAGCTTTTAATAAGTTTTTACCTTGATTCACTGGTAAATATTTAGCAGATGGATAATTGGTTCCTAACATGATATCACCAACTCCGATAACACTTAAGGTATCTTGAGCATAGCTGATATTTATAACACAAAGTAAAATTAAAGCTATAATTTGTTTCATGGTTTTCTCGATTTATAAACTATAAAAATAACCTGAACTCAATACACTAGTCAAGTGGTAAATTAAAAAATTATATTTGTAACTCAATTATGGCCAATTTCCATATGCAATAACGATATTTTATGTTAATCTTAACGATTCCATTAAAAATCAACCAAAATTTATGTTAGAAGCCTTAACCCAAATAAAACACGGTATTCACGAAGTATTGCTTGAAGAAGAATTAATAACTAAATTAGCAACTGGAAAACCTTTACGCATTAAAGCTGGTTTTGATCCGACCGCTCCAGACTTACATTTAGGTCATACGGTATTATTAAATAAATTACGCCAATTTCAACAGTTAGGCCATACAATTTTATTCTTAATTGGTGATTTTACTGGCATGATTGGCGATCCGACTGGCAAAAATATAACTCGTAAACCTTTGACCCATGAGCAAGTTTTGGAAAATGCTAAAACTTATCAGGAACAAATATATAAAATTCTGGACCCAGATGTGACTCAAGTTTGTTTTAATTCTGCATGGATGAATAAAATGAATGCCAGTGATTTGATCAAGTTGGCAGCTAAACATACTGTGGCTAGGATGCTAGAACGAGATGATTTTGATAAACGGTATAAAAGTGGACAGCCGATAGCGATTCATGAATTTTTATATCCATTGATCCAAGGTTATGATTCAGTGGAATTAAAAGCAGATATTGAGTTAGGTGGTACAGATCAAAAATTTAATTTATTGGTGGGGAGAGAGTTACAAAAACATTATGGGCAGAGTCCACAAGTAGTGATGACAATGCCAATTTTGGAAGGTTTGGATGGAGTACAGAAGATGTCTAAATCTTTGGATAATTATATTGGGATTGCAGAACCGGCGAATGATATGTTTGGTAAGTTAATGTCGGTTTCTGATGATTTAATGTGGCGGTATATTGATTTATTGAGTTTTCAGACTCCGACCGAAATTAAGCAGTTGAAACAGTCTGTTGCAGATGGAAGAAATCCTCGGGATGTAAAGGTGGAATTTGCTCAGGAAATTATTGAACGGTTTCATAGTAAAGCAGCAGCAGTTGGAGCGTATGAGGATTTTGTAGCTCGGTTTAAACGGAATGAAATACCGGATGATATGCCACTAGTGGAGTTGGTTGGTGATGAATTACCGATAGCTAATCTGTTGAAAGATGCAGGTTTGACTAGTAGCACTTCGGATGCGATTCGGATGTTGAAGCAGGGTGCGGTGAAGATTGATGGCGAGAAGATTAGTGATCGAAATTTGAAAATTGCTAAAGGTTCAGAATGTGTTTATCAGGTTGGAAAAAGGAAGTTTGCTAGGGTTAGGTTAGTAAATTTAGGTAGTCCTAAATAAAGTAGTGGTGTATAATATAAGGTTAAATAATATTAGCATTATAATGATGAATAAAGTACCAACCCAATGTGATTAGAAAGTTTTTTAGAATTTTCTAACTAGAAATTCGTTGTCTCATGGTACGAGCGTTCAATACGATTTGT
>DAOUSR010000029.1 GCA_030627125.1 Thioploca sp. | reverse complement strand
GTGGTCGAGTTAATCCTTCTGTTTGTCAAGTATAAAGTTTTTTAATTTAGTTTTTTTATACTATTTTTTTGTGGTTTTTTGGCGAAGGTATTATAAATAACTAGTTTTATATAAATGGAATGCTAACCGAATAAAACCCGAATATTACAAAACACTAGTTGAAATCTTTCGAGATTATCAACAACAATTACCTATAGAATAGATTTGAGTAAATTTATAGGAACGGATACTTGTAAACTTAATCTTTGTAATTCATCCCAGGCATTACCATTGTTTACCCCTTTTATGATACGTTCTATTTGTAAAGTACGTTTTAGGAATTGTTGCCAGATTTTAGGATTAGGATGTCTTCTAATTACGTTAGAGATCACAGTTTTTCGATTTTGCCAAATACGATAAGATTTGAATACTTGTTCTTGGCGTTGACCTTTTTGTAGTTCATAAGTTATGTGAGATAAGTTGCGTATTTCTCGGTCTAAAGCCCAAGCAACTAAAATTACTTCGACTCCTCCAGAACGTAAGCCATGTAATTGTCGTATACTACGTTGTACGTTACCAAGCAAAACTGTATCTACCCAATTAAATATTTCAAATCGAGAACTATCTGCTACTGTCTCTGCCACTTGTTCTGTAGTAATATGACTAGAACCATATACTAAATGTAATTTTTCAATCTCTTGTGAACAAGCCAATAAGTGACCTTCTGAACGTTCAGCAAGCATATTTATCACCTCAGCCGAAGCTTGTAAACCATAGTGATTCATACGTTGTGCTATCCAATTGGGTAATTGTGATATTTCTATTGGCCAAATTTGTACTACAATTCCATAACTATCCAAGTTAGTAAACCATTTAGTTTTTTGCTTGCTGGCGTCCAATCTATCTGCTGTTATAATCAAAATAGTATCAGTTGGCAAATTATCGGTGTAAGCTTTTAATGCTTTAGTGCCTTCATTGCCCGGTGATTTATTACCTAAACGCAATTCTAATAAACGCTTGGTGGCAAATAAAGATAAACTATTAGCCTCATTTTCAAGATTGCTCCAAGAAAAACCAGTTTCTAAGGTTAATACAGTTCGTTCAATAAAACCTTGTTTACGAGCAAAAATGCGTAACATATCAGCACATTCTTTTAACTGTAATGGTTCATCACCGGTTAATAAATATATTGGTGCAAGTGGTGCAAGATGATGATTTAATTGGTTAGGTTTAATTTTCATTTATGCCAACTTACTTAAATTAAAATAGGTTCATATATCCACAAACGTCTAATTAACTGATGTTACACAAAATAGCAATTAGCTCCTATAACTATATAATATTTCGTAGGGGTAATCCCGTTACCCTTTCATTCCTTTATTAAATTGCTAAAATAGAGTATAATTCAATAGATAATTACGAATTGTTTTAATTTGAATTAGAAAAATTAATCTTAACTTTATCACCCAAAAATTTTGGTTGAGTTTTTAAAATATATAAGTCTAAAACTGCTTTGAAACGAGCCAGATATTCTCGAATTGGGGTTTTGATATCATAGCGAAGGGGTACATCCTTAGCATTAAAACCTATGGCTTGGATATTATAAAAGTCACTGATGAATAAAGCTCTTTTGTTGTGAAATGGTTGAGAAACTATAATAATATCACTATCTTGAGAGAAAATTTCTTTACAACGTACTACAGAATCAAGGGTACGAAATCCAGCATAATCTAAAGTAATTGCATGAGCTGGAATACCTTTCTCTATAAGAGCTTTTTTCATATCTATCGGTTCATTGTAATACATGGTATGATTAGAACCACTGGCAAGAATATGCTCAACTTTACCAGCTTTATACAATTGAACAGCAGCATCAATACGATATGTAAAATAAGAATTAATTTTTCCGTGTCTCAAACGCTTAACAGTTCCCAATAATAATGCGATTTTTTTGGTAGGAATAGTGTTGACATCAGAATAAAGACGGTCTTGGGTTTGCAGTTCTATCCATAAATTGCAACCAACAATGCTAATTAATAATAATGAGAATAACAAAAGCATACTTAATAATAAAACTTTGGCAATCCACATTACATACAGTCCCATTTGGTTAATATTTATTGATAGTAAAATCATACAAAAATAATGCCATTGTAAAACTTAATTATAGAGTCATTATAGTAATTATCTATAAATCTTGTCAAGAAATTTTATATTAATGGACTTAAAACTTAATATAATTGACTGGAAGAACTATATTTTTATAATATTTTCTTTTAAAACATAAATGCCTGATAAATATCCTTTAAATACAACTTTACCAGAAAGCCAAGTTTTAGCTAGCTTAGTTATATTGAGTTGGCTTATGTTTAAACCATCAGCTTGGCAAACTTATGTTAGCAATATTGACTCTAATTTAGCTCCTGATTTTACGTTAGCTGAGTTAAATACTACTCATTGGAACAATAAAGCTTTACAAAAACTATTATTTTTAGGACACGGATTATGGTCAGTTTGGGTTTATAGTATAATTATTTTAAGCTTATGGTTGTTAAATATTCCTGATGAAATCTTAATCTTAACCAGTGTTTATGCCTTATCATTTAGTTTTGTCGGTGGAATTTTAGGTAGTTTCAGTGTCTCAGTAGCTTTTGGCATTACAGTTGGCATATTCGGTGGCATATTGCTAAGTTTACCTATTGGCTTGGGTGAATATGGTTTTGACAATATGGATAGTTTGCTAATTTTTAGTATGGCAGAAAATATTGCTATTGCTGTCATGCTTAATATATTCGATCTACAGACTAGTTTGCAAGATATTGATTATAGAAGTTTATGGACTGTAACATTAGGGATTTTCGCTGCTAGTTGTGCTGGTAGTATTATGTATAGCACTACTAAAAAAACTATTTCTCATCCTCAATATCGTCAGATTGGTAGTATTGTAATTGGCGTGTTTGTAAGTGGTTTAGCAGTATTTTTAATTATTGGCTTAATGAGTATATTAGCTCCAAGTGCTGCTTGGATGCAAACTGGTGCTTTATATGTATTGGCTTATGATGGTTTAATTGTTAGTGTATTTACTTTAGCTATAATTTTAATCTGGGGAGTTTTAACTTGGCGGTGGCGACAAAGTTTAAAAATAGGTAGCAGTATTTGTCTACTTTTGATCTTGTTGATTTTAGTTAAAAATGTATTAACCATTTCTAGTTGGAATGTAATTTTATCGCCTTTAATATTAGGTATCTATGGTGGAATCGAAAATGCAATATTATACATGTCATTATTTGCTTTTCCTTATGTATTAGCCAAGCGAATTGCTAATCCTTGGGCAGGTATTATTGCAGGTGTATTTGGCAGTGCTGGTACCTATATTATTTTTACCGTAATCATGGGGCATTATGCGACTACTTTACCTTTAACATTATTAGCTCTATTATTAGGATTAAGTTTAACTTGGTGGCGACCAATATTATTTTATCCGTTTCAAGCCGCTTGGAATTTAGTATTGCATCATGCTGATGAAAGAAATACTGAGGGTAATTTATTACATCTACATGCTGCTTTTTGGGATGAGCAACAACATTTGCCTTTATTTGGACTAGAAACTTATCTAGTGATGGTAGCGGAACGTAATCTAACAGAAGGTGAAGCTGCTATAGAATATTTAATTACTACTCCGCAAAATTGGGCCGCTAAAGAAGCTCAAATTGAACTAGACGCAAGACGTTTACAAAGTTATCTCAATGTAACATCTATTAGCAATGCCCATAATAAATTAGCTGCTGGTGAATTAGGTGGGCCAACCAGTGCATTATTGCGTAGTTTTAGTAGAATTAGTAAGGATGTAAAAGCAGCTCTGACACAAGAAAGCAAATACAATCAACGTTTAGCTTTGGATGCAATAGAAGAGCGTTTGGATGGTTTATTAAGAGAATTAACCCGTTCTTCAGAGCATTATGCAATTCGCTTTCGTCCCATCGCTGCTAGTTGGCGAAAAACTATTGCTAATTATGTACATACTTTAAGTATTGCAGTGGAAAGTCGGCAAGAAATCAGCAATCCTTATATCATTGGAATACCTCTTACAGAACATCAAGAAATTTTTGTTGGACGTAGTGATGTAAGTGAAAGAATTGAAAAATTATTGTTAGATAGTCGCTGTCCACCATTATTGCTATATGGTCAACGCCGCACTGGTAAAACTTCTCTGCTGAACAATTTGGGAAAATTATTGCCAAGTACAATTATTCCGTTATTTATAGATTTACAAGGGCCAACTTCATTAGCCAAAGACCATGCGGGCTTTTTTTATAATATTAGTCGAGCGATGTTAACCTCGGCGAAACGGCATCGAGAATTATTATTTCCGGTATTGACTCGTGAACAGGTAAATCTTGACCCTTTTACTAGCTTTGATGAGTGGTTAGACGAAGTAGAGCAATATTTAGATTATAATCAGACTATATTATTGATTTTAGATGAATTTAGTGCATTAGAACATATTTTTAATAAAAAAATTTTAGATGAAGAATCAGTGTTAGGCATGTTCCGTCATATTATTCAACATCGGCCTCGAATTAAAATTTTACTATCTGGTTCCCATACTTTGGATGAATTTGAACGTTGGGCCAGTTATTTAATCAATGTCCAAATAGTTCATATCAGTTATCTACAGGCCACAGAAGCATTGCAATTGATAGAACAACCAGTTAAAGATTTTGCTCTGCTCTATGAAGAAAAAGCTAGTCAAAGAGTTTTAGCTATAACTCGTTGTCACCCAGCTTTAATCCAGTTATTATGTGCAGAAATTGTTAATTTAAAGAATAAACAACACGTTAATGAACGGCGACTTGCTACAGTAAATGATGTAGAAGCAGCTATACCGGGGGCATTACAATATGGTCGTTTCTTTTTCGCTGATATTTCTAATAATCAAGTTAGTGCTAAAGGCTTAGCAATATTACGTTATTTAGCAGCTCAAGGAGAAGGTAAAGTAGTAAGTTCTGCAACTCTACAATTTCCAGATAGTCTTACTATAACAAATTTATTACAACGTGAGTTGATAGAAACATTAGGAGATGGTTATCGATTTCAAGTTGAACTGATTAGGCGTTGGTTTGTTTAATGATAACAACTAATTTTTTAGATGCTTTCGAGATAAATATCCTTTAAATTATTATCAATAAATATTATTCCAAATTAAAATATATGTCATTGTTAAAAAATATTTTTTTATTATCTTTAATATTATCTTTATTAATACCTTCTATAATAAATGCTCAAGAGTTAGCAACTTTTAAAGTGGCAATAAAACCTAGTGAACCTTGGGTTATGTATAATGATAAATTACCACCAGAACAGAGAGAACCGGTTGGTTTTAGTATTGAACTTTGGCAAGGTATAGCTAATAAATTGGGGTTAAAAACGGAATGGATTTACACTAATAACGTTGCTGAACTATTAAAAAATGTACAAACTAATAAAGCTGATGTTGGCATTTCAGCAGTTACCATCCGTAGTGATCGAGAAGAAATAATCAACTTTTCAACCTCAATGTATGAGCTGGGATTACAGATTATGATACGAGCTGATATTGGTATTAGTACGCCATTTAAAATTCTGAAAGAAGAAGTTGGTAAATTTATTACGGTACCAAACTTTATAATTTTTATATTAGCCTTATTTTTAGCGATCAATGTCAGATGGTGGGCTGATACCAAAGATAAAGGTGCTAAATTATTTCCGCAAACTTATTGGTTAGGTGTAAATTCAGCCTTTTGGTGGTCTATTACCATGTTAATTACTTGGGATGCTCCTAGAAATAGAGGTGGTTTGGCTCGATTAATTGATTTATGTTGGCATTTTACTGGTCTAGTTGCTATGAGCGTATTGACCGGTATTATTGCTGCTGCTTTAACTATTCAAGCTGTTGGTGGAACTATCAAAAATGAAAAAAATTTGCCCGGCAAACGAGTAGCGGCGGTTGCTACTGATGCCCCAAAAGATTATTTGAAAAGTATTGGGGCTATAGTTATTCCAGTAGATACTCTGAATCAAGGTATTGAAATGCTAATTGCTGGAAAGGTAGAAGCTTTAGTACATGATGGCCCACGTCTATTATACTTAGCCGAAAAAGCTAATCAAATTGAGAAACAGGTTTTAGTATTACCAGCAGTATTTAATTATCAAAACTATGGAATTGTTCTCCCTAATAACAGCGAATATTTAGAACCAATAAATTTAGCATTATTAAAATTGCGTGAATCTGCTGGATTAAATGACAGTTTTCACGCTAGATTAAAAAAGAAATGGATTCCAGAATTTGAATAATTATGTAATGAAATCAAAATGTTCATCAATACTAATTTTTTATGGACTAAGATAGGATTTCCCGAAGCCAGAGCCACCGCATTAAAAATAGATTTATCCTAAAAGTTATAGTATAATATTAACGAATTTTACTATAGTTCTCTAAATATTAAAAAGAGAATTTATCAAATAATCTAAAATAGAATAATTTATGAGCGAAGATATTAACGAAGAAATAACACTTGATCCTGTTAATGATGAACCTAAAGATAGCGAATCGAATACTAATGAAGAGAGTAGTAGTACTGAAATTATAACGGTAGAAGATAAATTTCCAGAAACTCTACATATTTTGCCTCTTACCAATCGACCTTTTTTTCCACATCAAATAATTCCATTGATTGTAGAAAAAGATTTGTGGGAAAATACAGTTAAAGCTATTACAGATTCGCCCCACAATATGTTGGGATTATTGCTAGTTAAAAAAGACAATATAGATAACATACAACCTGATGATTTTTATAAGATAGGAACTGCTTGTCGATTACATCGTATTGTACAATCGGATGATAAATTACAGGTTGTGATAGAGGGATTACATCGGTTTCGAGTTACTGAATGGCAAACTTCAGAACGACCTCTTATTGTAAGACCTAAATATTATCCAGAAAATTCTTCAGAAGATGATGATGAAATTAAACCTTATGTATTGGCAGTTATTAATACTATTAAAGAACTATTACCATTAAATCCATTATATAATGAAGAACTTAAGATATTTTTACAACGTTCTAGTCCTGAAGAACCTTCTCCATTAGCAGATTTTGCTGCAAGTTTAACAACAGCTAATAAATCTGAATTACAAGATATTTTGGGAACTACGCATATTCTAAAACGGCTCGAAAAAGTTCTGGCTTTACTTAACAAAGAATTACAACAAGCTCAAGCCCAAATGGAAATTCGGCGGCAAGTTGAAGAAAAAATGGAGAAAAACCAACGTGAATTTTTTTTACGAGAGCAATTAAAAGTAATTCAGAAAGAGCTTGGCATTGAAAAAGATGATCGTACTGCAGAAATAGAAAAATTTACTTCCCGTTTGAAGAAATTGACAATCCCAAAACCAGCCAGAAAACGGATTGATGATGAGTTGGAAAAAATATCTATGTTAGAAATGGGCTCACCTGAATATTCTGTTACTCGTAACTATTTAGATTGGTTAACTTTACTGCCATGGGGTAAATTTTCTAAGGATAAATTGAATATCAAACGGGCTAGACAAATTTTAGAGCAAGATCATGAAGGATTAGAAGATGTTAAAGATCGCATTATAGAATTTTTAGCTGTTGGTAAATTAAAAGGTAATATTAACGGTACTATTTTATTATTAGTTGGCCCTCCTGGAGTCGGTAAAACTTCTGTTGGGCGTTCTATTGCAAAAGCCATCGGTCGTTCATTTTTTAGATTTTCAGTTGGCGGTATTCACGATGATGCGGAAATAAAAGGGCATCGCCGTACTTATATTGGAGCTATGCCGGGTAAATTTATCCAGTCTATGAAGGATATTGATTATGCTAATCCGGTTATTATGTTGGATGAAATTGACAAAATTAGTTCTTCCTATCGTGGTGATCCAGCTTCAGCATTATTAGAAGTACTTGACCCAGAACAGAATGTTGATTTTTTGGATCATTATTTAGATGTACGTTTTGATCTTTCCAAAGTTATGTTCATTTGTACAGCTAATCAGCTAGATACCATACCAACACCATTATTAGATCGGATGGAAATGATTAAGTTGTCTGGCTATTTAGCAAGTGAAAAGTTGCAAATTGCCAAAAAGCATTTAGTAAAACGCCAATTGAAAAAATCAGGCTTAAAAACTAAACAATTACCTCTTAGCGATAAAGTATTATCACGTATTATTGAAGACTATGCTAGAGAAGCTGGAGTACGTTCGTTAGAAAAAAATATCGCTACTATTGCTCGTAAGGCTGCTCTTAAATTATTAGAAGATAAAAAATCAACAGTAAAAATTGAAGTTGATGATTTAGACAGTTATTTAGGTAAACCACTGTTTGAAAATGAAAAAGCAATTAAGGGAATCGGAGTTGTTACTGGTTTAGCTTGGACTGCAATGGGAGGAGTCACCTTAAGTATTGAAGCTAGTCGAGTTCATAGTTATACTCGTGGTTTTAAATTAACTGGTCAGTTAGGCGATGTTATGAAGGAATCAGCAGAAATCGCTTATAGTTATTTGATGTCTCAATGTGAAAAATTTGATATAGAACCAACTTTTTTTGAAAAAGCATTTATTCATTTACATGTCCCAGCTGGTGCGACTCCTAAAGACGGGCCAAGTGCAGGTATTACTATGGCAAGTGCTTTATTATCATTAGCAACTAATCGAGAGATCAAAAAAATGCTTGCTATGACTGGTGAATTAACTTTGACCGGTTTGGTATTACCAGTAGGAGGAATTCGAGAAAAAGTTATTGCAGCTCGACGGATAAAAATTTATGACTTGATTTTACCCAAAGCTAATAAACGTGACTTTGACGATTTGCCTGACTATATACGTAAAGGTATAAATGCTAGATTTGTGAAAAAATATCAAGAAGTGATAGATGTTTTATGGGATTAACATTTTACAAAATATTTTCATGTGCCAGCATTAAAATATTTTGAAAAACTAATTCTATAGAAAAACCTTTAACGATTAATTTGGTTTCACATTATGCAACCCTTATGGATATTTCGCCTTTTGTGAAATTATTTACCTGAAAAATCAATATTTAGAAAATAACATGTATAATCATAGACTAGCTATTAATATTTTAATTGGATTGGTATGGACAACTAATATTTTAGCGGAGCCTTTACAACTTGCTCTTATGGGAACTGATATCCCGTTAACTGTAGAAGACAACCTAATACCATCAACTTTTCCGGCGGATTTAAAGGTATTGGATGTAAATGAGCATAAAGATGATATTCGTTGTAAGGATAATGATGTATGTCGTCAAGTAAACACTAATTTGCCTTTGCGAGCTTTGCCTAGGGCATTATCCTCATTATATAACGCACCTAATATTAATGCAGAAATTTTAAATTCCAATATGAAAGCTTTTTGGCCAGTCTATGTATTTCAACGGCAAGACTTAGATTTTTCTGAGCCAACTTATCCTAATGGGTGGTATCAAGTAGGGTTAACCATGAAAAAACCTATGGGTTGGATGCTTGCTAAAGATATTATAGAATGGAAACAGGCACTTATAGTATCTTATACTCATCCTGGTATTGGCGAAGAACGGCGTAATTCGGTATTGATGTTCGATAGTAAAGCCTCTTTACGTAAGATAGTGGAAGCTGAGGATCGAGAACAGCAAGTTAAATCTATCTATTCCAACTTAGAATCTCAATCGATGATACCTGCTAGTATAATAAGCCGAGAACCAGCTCGATTTGTGAATATTGATGAGAAATTTTATTTGTTACCAGTGATTGATTTTGAGCCAATTAGCATATTTGAAGATAAAGCTAATTATTTGAAAATAGTTGCTGCCACTCCTCTTAGCCGAGCCAATGCCGCTCATCCAGATACTTTAGATAATCGTAAATTTGCTGAACAGGCTAGTCAAACTGAAACTATAAAAGGCATTAAAGAGGAATCATTAGGGCTAGATATTAAATTTGTAATGGATATGACAGATAGTATGGGAAATTATCTTATTCATACCAAAAAAGCTATTGCAAAAGTTACCACAATGGTTGCTAATATTGACACCAAAGTGCGTTATGGTTTAATCGGTTATCGGGATGATATTACTACAGTTCCTGAACTAGAATTTGTTACTAAAAATTTCACTCCTAATAATTTAGTTAATTCTGAGGAATTTACTAATATCATCGCTAAAACTAAACCAGCAATTACTACCAATGACGATTATCCAGAAGAGGTTTTTGCTGGGGTAAAAGAAGCTATTACTTCGACTTGGGATAAAAACACACTAAAATTAATTATATTAATCGGAGATGCTAGTTCACATGAAATAGGCCATCCGCAAAATACTAGTGGTTTAGAAGCCCAACAATTGCGTAAATTAGCCAATAGCTATAAAGTCAACATTATTGCAGTTCATCTTAAACCGTCTGGATTTGAGACTGACCATATACTGGCCAAAGCTCAATTTAGTCGCTTGGCTACTAATCCTGGTAATAATTTACCTGCTTATATACCTATAGCAGCGGATAATCATCAAGAATTTGAAACGATAATAGAAAAGATAGCAGAGACTTTATCAAAAGCTATAAGCCAAATTCGTAAAGGTGATATTGATATTGTTAATATGGCTCCCATCACCAATTTTAGGGATATAGCAACCAAAGTAGGTAACATTGCCCAAACGACTGTTGCAACAGCATTAGTTGATTATCTTGGTAATATTGCTACCCCACCTAGAGACATAACTGCATGGGTTATGGACCGAGATTTACTTACTCCTAGAATTAAATCACTACAAGTACGGGTTTTACTAACTAAAAGAGATTTAAACGATTTAATTGTTACGTTAGAAGTAATTTTAGAAGCAATGCGACAATCACAACTTACAAGTGTGCAATTTTTTGATGCTTTACAAGGTGTTATTACTCAAACTATTAAGGGAGATAATACAAAAATAACCTTGGTTACTGCCCAAAAACTAGCAGAGTCAGGTTTAATGCCAAGTTGGATCAATAGTCTACCTTATAAAAGTAAGCTGTTAGAAATGAATAATGAGTTATTTGCAATTTTGTCAGCCGAAGAAAGAACCGCTTTGGAACATGATATTGAGGCAAAACTACAATTTTATCGAGAAATTAATGAGAATAGCGATTTGTGGACTATTTTAGATGAACGTAATGTTGATGCTCTAGATAGTGTGTACCCATTGAATTTGGATGCATTACCATAGGGAGAACAGGTTGCCCTGCCCTCCTATCCTAAATTAGACTATTGGTTTAAGTTCATAGATTTTGCGTTGTATCAGAAATTCTAGGATTTGTTCGACACATTCGTCCAAATTCTTACCACCGCCGGTATCAACCATTAATTCCGGATTTTTTGGTTCTTCATAAGGTGATGAAATTCCTGTGAATTCCTTGATTTTACCTTTTCTAGCAAGGCTATACAAACCTTTGACATCACGTTCTTCACATATTTCTAAAGGACAATTGCAGTAAATTTCAATAAAATCGTTATCTCCAACTAATTTTCTAGCTTTATCCCGATCGGCTCGAAATGGAGAAATAAATGCGGTTAAAACGATAACTCCTGCCTCAATAAATAACTTAGTTGTTTCACTGACTCGGCGAATATTTTCTACCCGATCAGTATTAGAAAAACCTAAATCTCCACATAAACCATGACGTACATTATCACCATCCAAGACAAAGGTATGATAGCCCATTTGGTAAAGCTTTTCTTCTAGAGCATGAGCTAGAGTTGATTTACCTGATCCAGACAGACCTGTAAACCATAATAAGGTACTTTTGTGATTATTTAAATCCGCACGGCGTTGTCGTGTTACTGTGGCACGATGCCACACAGTATTGCTACTTTTTATTGTCATTATATTAATTTATTTGAATGGTAAGTTTGTTATAGTCAAAAATTATAAATTAAAACCAGCAAATTAAATGCCATTTATATATTTAAATAACTTTGATATAATCATTTTTATAGACAGTACCTAATATATTCTGGTATTATCAATCTACATAAATTAATCATAACTTATATTTTATGTATTTTAATTAAAAAATCATATTATATATTTATTATTTCGTAAATTATTATTAATAAATGGCCCTATTTATGCAGATTTTCTTTAATAATCTGATTGCATCATAAATTAGGTTAAAATATTATATCCAGCAATACTTATTTCAAAATAGTTAATATTAAGCTATAAACTAAATATGAGCAAATTTATTTTGAAAGTTTTATAGACCTGTATAAAATTAAATTTTGACTTTTTTAAGTATATATTGAAGATTTAGACTGTTCTTGATCTAAAATATTACCATAGAACTATGCCTATTTTAAGGAGCTTGTAAATGCCAAAACTTTTGGTAGTAGAAGATAATGAAATGAATCGTGATATGTTGTCCAGACGTTTAAAACGTAAGGGATTTGATGTAGAAATTGCTGTAGATGGAGGGCAAGGAGTTGACATGGCACATAGTAGTAAACCAGATTTGATTTTAATGGATATGAGCTTGCCAGTAAAAGATGGTTGGACAGCAACTAAAGAAATTAAAGCGGCAGATGATACTCAAAATATTCCAATTATAGCTTTAACTGCTCATGCTATGTCTGGAGATAGAGAACAAGCACTTGCAGCTGGATGTGATGATTATGACACTAAACCGATAGAACTGCCACGTTTACTTGGCAAAATTGAAACCTTGCTTACACGATAGCGCTGAGTTTATGAGCGTTGCAGGGATTGACGGTTCAGAGCCGAGAGAAAATAGCTTGAATAAGGATAATGAACTTATAGATATGGGGCATGATTTACTAACGCCCACAAGTACAATTATTGCTTATACTGAAATGCTATTAGAATATGCTAACGTTCATATTGTGGAACAAGGTTTTATTTCTGATCTTAATAAAATTTTATCTGCTGGCGAACAATTATCGAATTTGATTACCCAATTATTTTCTAAAAAAAGTATTTCTCAAGGTGAAATTGATCTTAATAATATTACTTCTGCTATTCGGCATAATTTACGTACTCCAATCAATGCGATTATTGGTTATGGTGAAATGTTGCTTGAAGATATGGAAGAAATGGATGCTGAGGAACATAAAGATGCCATACTTGATTTACAAAAAATCCTTAATTCCGCAAGACGTTTATTAACACTTATTGGTGATTTATCCTATCTATCCAAAAAATCAGAGCCATTAGAATCTAAATTATTAGAAATAGAAAGGCCAATAGTAAAAAAACCTACTTTTAAATTTAATAAAGTTGCTATATCGTCATTAGAAGTAGGTAAAATCGATATTTCTAATATTTCTGCTGAAGATGATATAGATTATTTACCTCAAACTGCTTCATTACTGGTTGTGGACGACGGAGACAATAATCGTGATTTACTTTCACGTCGTTTAAAAAAAGAAGGATTTGATGTTGATGAAGCAGAAAATGGGTTACAAGCCTTAGAAAAAATTCGTAATAAAAATTTTGATTTGGTTTTACTTGATATTATCATGCCAGAAATGAATGGTTATCAAGTCTTGGAAAGCATTAAAACTGATAAAGATTTGGCTCAAATTCCGGTTATTATGATCTCTGCTTTGGATGAGATTGATAGTGTAGTTCACTGTATAGAAATGGGAGCTGAGGATTATTTACAAAAACCGTTTAATCAAGTTATTCTCAATGCAAAAATTTCTGCTACTTTAGAACGAAAAAGATTACGGGATCGAGAATTAGCTTTTATTAAAAAGTTACAAATAGAACAAGAGAAATCAGAAAAATTATTACTAAATATTTTACCAAAAGCGATTGCTGACCGCTTAAAAGTTGGAGTTCATACTATTGCTGATAAATTTGATGATGTTACTGTATTGTTTTCTGATTTAGTAGGATTTACCGAATTATCTGCTGGAGTTTCGGCTTCTGATTTAGTGGAAAAGTTAAATCAAATTTTTATAGCTTTTGATCGGTTAAGTGAGAAACATGGTTTAGAAAAAATCAAAACTATCGGAGATGCCTATATGTTAGTCGGCGGCTTACCAACTCAACGTGACGATCATGTCGAGGCAGTTGCTGATATGGCTATAGAAATGTTAGATGAAATCGCTTGGTTAAATGAACAAAATCAGGAAGATTTTAAAATTCGGATAGGATTTCATACTGGCCCTGTTGTAGCGGGAGTGATTGGTAAACATAAATTTAATTATGATTTATGGGGTGATACGGTAAACATTGCTAGTCGGATGGAATCACAAGGTATTCCAGATGAAATACAAGTTTCAGAAGTTGTATATAGCAGAATCAAAGATAAATTTTTTTTAGAAAACCGTGGTTTAGTTGAGATTAAAGGTAAAGGTAAGATGAATACTTATCTGCTTAAAGGTAGAAAATAGTTGATAGTGACTTAAAATTAAGTATTATTTTACATGTCTTTTTCTAACTTCATAATGCACAATTATCCCAATAATATCTTGATAAGGTAAGTTTTCTAATGTTTTGAATTTCAATAAAGCTTGTCTTACTATAGCATAAATATTTATAATATCTTCTTTTAGTTCTAATACATCTCGTATTCCCAATAAACCTCCACATTGCAATTTCATAGCTTTGTTATGGGGTAATTGTACGTCAATTTTAGGTGAGTGCAAAGCAACTTGAGAATTTTTACTTAGTAGATTTAATAAAGTAGCACAAGTTTTATGAGCATTAATAGAATTGCAGTTAATTGTTTCACGTTCCGCAATATTTAAACGTTCAAATTTTTCACAACCAAATTTATTGCTTAAAATTGCTTTACTAAAAATGCAAGGTGAAGGATTCATTTCATGATAAGTTGTTTTGAATTTTGCTTCGTCCATAATTTTATATTATATACTCTATTATTTGTAGATGGCACAGTTGACTATTTTGAAAAATTTAATGCTGAAATGTAATGTTACATAATAACTATAGTACGCAACAACTAATTGGCATTTTTTCAAAATAGTTAATTGTGCCAAAATCTTGAGAAAGTTATATTTAATTGCTAATAATTTTAACTAGAAGGTCCAATAATCGGATAATGGAATTTTTTCCCAGCTAATGCTTTGGCTAACCCCATAATTCCTAATAGTACTAAAACCGAATGACAGATTACAAAATAGGGGATAACAATCATCCAGGTATAAGGTGAATCATGGTTCATTGTTGATAACATTACCCAAGTTACTAATACTAATAGTAATCCTACCCAAATACTGGCAGAAAATGTTTGCCTTAAATGACAACCAGATATTCTAGTGGACACATTGTCATATTTGATAAATAGCCACACTAAAGCCAAGAATGCTATTCCCGGGAGTATTAGTAAATTTAATAGATATAAACTTTCAGCAATGATAGCCATTTTACGATCTGGTATTTCACTAATTCCTTGATTTATAAAAATATTACCTTGTTCCATATTTTTTTTTCACCATGAAAAAATTTGTAATGTAAATTATTACACCAATAAAAAATACTACTCCACCTATCTCACGCAACCAAAACATAACGACCATACTATTTTGTATTTCTATAAACGGTAAAGCAATCTCAGTGGCTCGTTGTACATAAATTTGCATAATACCAGCGATAGCAATAAATAACGCCATGAGAGACATTGAAACTGTCATCAGCCAAAATGCTAAAATTTCAAGTTTTTGAGAGATTCCATGATTAATAACTTTATGATCTCTTAATATAGGCATAGCATAAGAAACCATTGTCAACACAATCATCACATACGTGCTGTAAAAGGCTAAATGAGCGTGTGCAGAAGTAATTTGCGTACCGTGTGAATAATAATTTACTGGAGCTAAAGTATGTAAAAAACCTAAAACTCCAGCCCCTAAAAAAGCCATGATTGGAGTGCTTAAAGCCCATAATTTTACTGCATTATTTGAATATTGACACTTGGTACAATTAACTACATTAAAAACAAATAGCACCATAAAAAAGAACGGTAGTAGTTCAAAAACTGAAAATATAGTTCCAACCCATTGCCAGTATTCTGGTACCCCAATCCAATAGTAATGATGACCTATACCTAAAACAGATGTAGTTAAAGTCACTGCCACTATTATATATAACCATTTTTCTACTATTGCCCGATCGCCAGTGATTTTAAAAATTATATAAGCTAAAATTGCTTCCATAATTAATTCCCAAGTACCTTCTAGCCAAAAGTGAAGTAACCACCAGCGATAATATTTAGCTAAAACTAAGTTGGAAGGATTATAGAAAGCAAACACAAATACTATTGTTGAACCAACTATTCCAACTAATAATAACAGATTTATCATGGTTTTACGCCCATGTAATATGGTCATAGCTATATTATAGGAAAATCCACAAAGTACGGCAAATAATCCAAGTTTAATTATAGTTGGTTGTTCTAAATATTCGCGTCCCATCGTTGGGAAAAACTGATTACCAGTAATTTTGGCAAAAGTTGCATAAGGCAACAATAAATAACCCAGAGTAGTTATTATGGTAAGAGCTAAAAATACCCAAAATAATAGGACTGCTAATTTAGAATTGTATAGTTCTTGTTCTGATTCTTCAGGAATAATGTAATAAGCAGCTCCCATAAAGCCAAATAATAACCAAATTATAAGCAAATTGGTATGAATTAATTTAGCAGTGGCAAATGTAATAAATGGGATATTGATCATTACATATTGTATTCCAATAATCAGACCAAATAATACTTGTACTGCAAACAATGCAATAGCTGTTATAAAATAAGGTTTAGCGACAGCTTGGGATGGATATAACATAATTAACCCTTTTCACTCGGTGGCCATGAGAAAGTATTGATTTCAGAAGTCCATTTTAAAAATGCAATTAAGGCATTCAATTCATCTTCAGTAAGATTAAACTGTGGCATTTGTCTACGTCCGGGTATATTAGTTGGCATTGCTTTCAACCAAGCTTTGATAAAATAAATACCACCTTGACTACCACCTCTACGTTCGTAAACATTACTTAATTCAGGGGCAAAATAAGCACCTTCCCCCAATAAAGTATGACAACCGATACAATTATGCTCTTCCCAAACCATTTTACCTTTGATGATTTGCGGGGTAAGATGATCTCGCTGGGGTAAAACTATAGTTGTATGAATAGTTAAACCTAACAACAACAAAACAATCAAACTACTGTAATAAATTGGTTTGGTTGATATCTTAATTTTCATTAAATAAGTATTTTAACATGATTCAAATTCTTCCACATATATTAGCTATTCTTAATATAACGGCTATTTGCTTAATAACAATCAGTTTTTATCAAATTAGACAACAAAATAAAATTGCTCACAGAAACTTTATGCTCGCAGCATTGTTAGTTTCTATTATTTTTATGGCAATATATCTGTTTTACCACAGTTTAGTTGGTAATGCAAAATTTGCGGGCGAAGGAATTATCAGACCGATTTATTTTTCCATATTAATCAGCCACGTTCTATTGGCAGCATTTATTATACCATTGATTTTAGTAACTATTAATTTTAGTCTCAGAGGAAAACTTGATAGCCATCGCCGTATTGTTCGTTGGACATTACCAATTTGGTTGTATGTCTCTATCACTGGGATAATTATTTATGTATTGGCTTTTCATATTTATCCATCTTAAGTTTGGGTGTTGATTTTTTAGAATTTTCTATTAGTATATAAATGAGCCAAAATTTACTCTCAAACAGTTAGAATATTAAAAATCAGCACCCGTTCGAAGGTATATATTTGCAAATTTTAAATTGATAATTTCAATTAGCTAATTCAAACTGATAAGTAACGTATTAATTTCAAACCTGCACTAGGTTAAACGCACATGAGTCAAATCCGCAAAATTTGGATTCATGTTCCAAACATAGCTTGATTATTCCTTAACTATTAAGCTATCTTCTGACATTCCTTAATACAAATATTACAAGCATCAGCACAGGCTTTACAAGACGTATGTGTATCTGCATGCTTATTACATTCCTTCTCACAATCTTTACAAACTTCAGCACAAACTGTAGCTAAAGCTTTCAAATGCTGAGATTTAAAAGAAGCAAATTGAGCGGTTGCATTACATACAGCTAACATTTCTTGTACCATATCCGCACATGCAGCTAATGAAGTATCACCAGTTTTAAATTCTTCAAGACAATGGTCAACACATGCTTGACCTTGTTTTAAACAGTCAAAAGCTGCATCTATTAAACTTTCACTTCCCATATCATGATTATGAACAGTACTAGCCATTACACCAGCTCCAGCAGCTAAGGCACCTGCTCCAATTAAAAGATTACGTCTTGAAATAGATTCAGACATTAATATTTTCCTATGTTTAAGTTATCAAATTTAAAAAACTATTATATAGCAAATTCCGAATAAATAAAATACAAAACTCGCCTGAACAATTACAGTTTGGTAATAATACGCTATTTAAAAAAGATGTCTAATGACAATTAATTGCAGGATTTCTAATTCATGATATGATAATTCATTTAACCAATGTATTGAGCATTTGCTTATATTCAAAATAAGCTATTAACCTTTCTTCTTTCAAGGTATGGTTAGAACTGGTTGTATGACCTTAATTAATACAGTTCATAAATCCATCATATCTTATAATAATAAGTTGAAAAATTCAGATAAGCAGTAATGAAATATTTAACTACCATTTTTATAGCATTTCTAATTATATCAAGTTTAATCGGATTAAATTTTTATTTAAAACAATCACCTATTTATATTGCTTTTATCGGTCCAATGTCTGGTAATGGAGCTGCTGCTGGTAAATTAATGACCCAAGCAATTCAAATGCAATTAGATAAAGTCAATGCTAAGGGAGGTATTAATGGCCGCCAAATTTTATTAGATAGTTTCGATGATAAGAATGATAAAATTCAAGCTAAACAACAAGCATTAGCTATTGCTGAACAAAATAGAGCTGTTGCAGTAATTGGGCATTGGTACAGTTCTGCTTCCATCAGTGGTGGCGAAATTTATAAGAAGTATAAAATACCAGCAATTAGCCCCGGTTCTACCAATGTCAATGTCACCCTCAACAATGACTGGTATTTCAGAACCATATTCAATGCCAAATCATCGGGCCAATTTCTGGCCAATTATGTCAAAAAAGTATTTAAACAAAATAATGTCATTATTATTCAAGAACAAGCTGCTTATGGTGCTTATTTAGCTGATGTGTTTGCAGAAACTTCAATAAAAATGGGCAGTAAAATTAAATATAGACGAACGTTTGATAGTGCCGATGCTAATTTAGATAATATTCTCACCGACATAGCTGCCTGTTTAAAAACTAAATCAGATGGTGGTGTTATTTTTCTTGCGGTACAAGCTATTGAAGGAATTAAGTTAGTCAAATTAATGAAAGAGGCTGGGATAACTAATAGAATTATCAGTGAGACTAGTTTTTCAGAAAAAACTTTTATTCATGGTTTTGAACAATTTCCAATAGAAAAAACTAGCCCAGGCTATTATACTAATAATATTTATGTGGCAACACCATTAATATTTGATACTGCGAATAAAAAAGCTCAACAATTTCGAGAAAATTATCAAATTACTTTTAAAGAAGAACCAGGTTGGGCTGGAGCTTATGCTACTGACTCTGTTCTGACTTTATTGCAAGCAATTGAAAAAACAGGTATTAATGGGGAAAATATAGCTAAAGATCGGCAAAAAATTCGAGATCAGTTAGCTAGTATGAATAATATTAATAAAGCTGTCATAGGACTTACTGGTTTTAACTATTTTGATGCAAATGGTGATGCAATGAAACCAGTTTCCATTGGGGTGTTTAGAAACGGTAGTATTATTTCAGCTTCAACCCAACTACAAGAAGTTCCTTATATTAATCATTTACCTGACTTACGAACTGAGATTAAGCAAGAACGAATTGCCCTGATTGGTGATAAGTATATGTACAAAACTAACGTTGTTTACGTGGGGGTTGAGCTTAATGAAATTAGTGAACTTAATACCAATAATTTGACCTATATGATGGATTTCTATCTATGGTTTCGGTTTCAAGGTGATTTAAATACTCAAAGTATTGAATTTATTAATGCCGTTGATCCAATTCAATTAGGCGAACCTGTTATTGAAAAACTTGGAGAGCAAACTAGTCATTTATACCATATACAGGGGAAATTTAAGAGCCAGTTTTTCACTGATTATTATGCGTATCAACAATATGAATTAGGCATGAGTTTTCGGCACAACTATTTGACTAGTAATAATTTAATCTATGTGACAGATATTCTAGGAATGGGGTTAACCAATCGTTCTTTATTAGATAAAATTCAACAAACTCAAATTCTTGAAATGGCTTCCGAATGGAAAATTAAAAATATTCGTTTTTTCCAAGATAATATTCATAAAAGTTCTTTGGGAAGTCTTAAATACTTAAATATACCAGACCAACAGATTGAATTTTCTCAATTTAATATTTCTCTAACCATAAAAAATAGCCAGTTTACCTTACGGGGGCGTTTACCTTTTAATACTTCAGTTGAGTTGGCTATACTAAGTTTTATTATTTTATTAATACTGCTCCAAGCGGAAAAGAAATTTCATAAACTTTTCAAATATATTTGGCTGTTAGAAGTTACATGTACGCTTTCATTATTGCTAGTTGGAGAAATTATCTTGCTAGAGATATTGGCGTTTGGTACCAATGGTCATTTACGTTACATTATTTTAATATATGACGTATTATGGTGGTTAACCCCGGCATTTTTAATCAATTTAGTTGTCAAACATTTTATTTGGGGACCTTTAGAAGAACGTACTAATCAAGCTATTCCAACAGTAGTAAGAGTTTTTGTGGCTTTTATTGTTTACCTGCTGGCATTTTTTGGAATCGTGGCATTTGTTTATGATCAAGCACTTACTAGTTTACTAGCAACGTCTGGAGTGATTGCCATGATTATTGGATTAGCTATCCAAATTAATATTTCCAATATTTTTTCTGGAATTGTTATCAATGTAGAACGTCCATTTCGAGTCAATGATGGCATAAAAATTCAGTTAGGAAGGGTATTCCATGAAGGCAAAGTAGTTGATATTACTTGGCGAACTACTCGTTTGTTAACCAATGAAGGCTATGTATTAAGTGTTCCTAACAATGTCGCTTCGGAAGCAGTCATTCATAACTACAATTACACTGAGGAATTATGTCAATCTTCTATTAATATTCGAATTGATTATGCTCATCCTCCAGATCGAGTAGAGAAAATTTTATTAGATGCAACTCTATCAACTGATGATGTATTAAAAGAACCACATCCAACTTGTAGGTTTAAGAAGTTTATTGACTGGGCTGCTGAGTATACTATATTATTTTATGTAAATGATTATTCTAAAAAAGTATCTTGTAATGATGCTGTATTTAAACGAGTTTGGGTACATTTAAATCGAGCTGGAATTGTGCCGCCGGTAGTTCGCCAAGAAGTCCAAACATTTCAGGGCATTAAGTCTAGAAGTCTGGATGAAGCCAGCAAACCAAAAGCGTTAGTGCATGAAATGGATATATTTTTACCATTTTCCGAGGAAATTAAGTCGTATCTTAGTGATCGGATGCGACGGCGTAGATTTGTGTCAGGAGAAACTGTTGTAAAACAAGAAGATGATGGGGATTCGTTATTTGTTATTGTGGAAGGAGTTGTAGTAGTACAAGTAAAATTAGAAGACGATAAAGCTATTGATGTTGCTCGTTTAGGAGCTGGTAATTTTTTTGGAGAAATGGCATTATTTACGGGTCAAAAAAGAACGGCAACTATTATCACTATGACAGAAACAATATTACTAGAAATAATAAAAGACGATATTGTACCATTAATCAAAAAACAACCAGAAGTAGCTCAATTAATTAGTAAAGTATTGACTCAACGTAAGATGAAAACTCAATCTCAATTAAATTCGACTCCTTCAGAACATGATGTGATATATAAAGAAATGTTAAATGGAGTTGGTGATTTCTTTGGATTGGATAATAACTATGACTAGTTTTTAGGACTACCAAGAATTGTTATAGTTATGATCGTATAAAACAACTCAAAAACCTAAGATTTTAAAGTGGCACATTTTTTATTACTTGATATCAATAGATATTTTTACATAAATTTTAATTGGATAATCATGACTACCTTGTGATATAATATTTCTATTGGTTCGTTAGCTTTACTGGAATGTTCCTATAATTGCTAACAATCTTCTTTTTTTCAAAACGTCGCAAAATTTTATTAAAAATGGAGTATTAAAAATGGGTTGGTTTTCAGCTAGTAACACATCATCTTCGTCTGACACTTTTACCAAACAAGAAGCTTTTTTAGCAATCGCTTTAGCAACTTCAGCAGCTGATGGTAGTATTGATGAGTCAGAAGCTAAAGGTATGTTTGCCTATATGTTGCAAATGAGAATGTTTGATGATATTAAAGAAAAGCAGCTTTCTGACATGTTTAAAAAATTAGTTACTATCCTAGAAAATGAAGGAGTTGGCGGTTTAGTATCTATCGCTAAAAGTAGCTTGCCAGATGAATTGCGAGAAACAGCTTTTTCTTGTGCAGTTGACATAGCTTTTGCTGATGGAGTTGTAGAAGATAGCGAGAAAGCTTTGTTAAATGAATTACAACAAATTTTAGAAGTTTCTGATGAAATAGGTGGTAAGATTATAGACGTAATGGCTATTAAAAATCGTAGCTAGTTAATTTCATGATTAGACCTGATAGGATTTAACAAACCGTTCAGGTCTTTCTTAATCAAGTAACAAGTATCCAATTTAAATCCTGTACCATGTTTAGAGTAATAATAACGCAATTAAAGGGATTAATGATTTTTTTAACAATTTCTTACTGATATTTGAAAATAAGAAAAACTGATAAGATACTAGCTGAATAGTTAATATCTTATCAAGTTTATTGACACTAGATTACTTAGACATTGCCATCGATAACGGTGTTTTCATCAGTAGCAACTTCTTCGGTTTCACCTATCATTCTATATCTTGTTCAATTTCCATACTTCCACCTCTAATAGGAATAATAGCCTCATCTGTTAAAGGAGATTTTATTTCTACTTCTGCACCAACTTCTACATTAGTATCATCTAGTATTAGATTGCCTTTATTATTATCATCTTCTACACCAGTATCAGCATCTACATCAGTAGCAGCTTCTTCATCAGTAGCGGCTTCTTCATCAGTAGCGGCTTCTGCATCAGCATCAACTTCAGCAGTATCATCAACTTCTACATCAGCATCAACTTCTGCATCAACTTCTGCATCAGCTACTTCTTCGTCAGCTTCACCTACAAGTTCAACATCTAAAATTTGACCATCAACTTCTAAAGCAAAGTCAGCGTTTTCAGATTCTTGTAGATCACTAGCTTCTCCAGCACCATCTTCTTCAGTTTCAAACTCTGCTGGTGTGATTTTATAAATTAATCCATCAATTACAGTTGTAGCTGTACCATCAGCCATATATACTGGTTCTACGCTTAAACCAAATTTGTTTAAGATAGCATTAGCAAATAAGCTTACTGGTGGCATTGCTGGATAGAGTATTTGCATAGTTCCATCTGAATATACAATCATACCAGTATTGCCAAACATATTTACACCAACTGACATACCAACTGGAGCAACTTGTATGAATGGGCTAGGCATTGCTGCTATATATCCATGACCCCTAGATTTGAAACGAGAGCCATGTTTGCCTTTCTTGATTTTCCCGCCACCTATTGCATCAGACAAGCCTCTTAGGCTTCTAAATGCTGGGCGTAAAGTAGTTTGAATACCATAGGTAGATGTCACTACATAATATCCATTAACTATTTCCATACCTGGTGTGGCATCTTCAGGAGCTTGTACAACATCACCATCATCAACAGAAACAGCAGCTTCTACATCATCAACAGTTACATCTAAAGTACCTTCTGCATTTTGTTCAATTGTTGCATCAGTACCAACAACATCATCCAATGTTTCATTCAACTGAGTTTCTACTGCTGGTAATGTTTCACCATCAACCTCAATTTCTGCTGTTAAATCAGGAGTTTCTCCTTCTACTTCAACATTTTCAGGAATTTCTGTTTCAGCAGTAGGTAAGTCAACAATTTCACCGTCAACAATTTCACCGTCAACAATTTCACCATCAACAACTTCACCGTCAACAATTTCACCATCAACAATTTCACCATCAACAATTTCACCGTCAACAACTTCACCATCAACAACTTCACCGTCAACAATTTCACCATCAACAACTTCACCATCAACAACTTCACCATCAACAACTTCACCATCAACAACTTCACCATCAACGACTTCATCATCAACTTCAGGTGGAGGAAGAATTACAGGTGCAGTAGTTATGCCAAGTTCGTCTTGAATTTCTGGATCAAGTTCACTAACTTTATCTCGGATAAGACCTAGTTTTTTATCAGTAGGCAAATCACTGAATTCTTCCGCTGAAACCGCATTTAATTGTGTAGAAGTTAAAGCAGCAAAAGAATCATTTTCCATTTCCATGAAAAGCTCGCCAGTAAAGGCTTGCATTGCATCTAAGGATAAATATTGAACTTGAGTTACAGTGAAGCTAGTTACTGTTGCTATTGGCATGTAACGAATCTGCATACCAGTAAAACCGCTAACCGCCATTGGCTGTACATTAATCAACATTTGAGGAGTAAAACCTAACATAGCCGGCCCAGAGAAACCACTAATCTGTTTATAGCTAAGACGCTTCATGGTATTTTCGCTTAACTTACCAACATATTCTGCGGTTAACCCACCAATTACATCAGGAGTAAAATTCTCTTCACTAGCAGCTTCTTCAGTAAGTTCAAGTTTACCTTCGGTATCTTCAATCCAACCTGCTGGTTTGTATTCAGAACTACCAGTACTGAAGAACATCATAATTGGTGGAACAGATAATTTCATATCCGCCATGTAACTTGCGTAATCTTCCTCACTTTCATTCTCATCACGCTCAGTATCAAGATAAGAGAAGAACGATACCTTTATGTGTTTCAGCTGTATTGTTGGTGGTTTTAGTTTAACTGTAAAACTACCATGAGATTCTATAACTGTAACCTTCCAACCTTTAGGCAATCTCTTCTTGTAGAACTTCTCAATCAATTTCTTTGAATGTTTAAATTTAATTTCAAGTACTTGAATATCAAGACGTAAGAAATTAGTTACTACTTGTTCAGAATCAAGTTGTTCTTCTGCAAGCTCTTCAACAGCAGGAACAGCATCCAAATATTTTTCATCAAGTTCAGTAAATACATTAGGATTGATAGCAGTATTTTGTTCTGCTGTCATGTTCGCTACAATAGATACATCAAACATGCTAATTTGTGTAGCAGTCAAAATTTCTACTACAGTGATTGGTAATGATTGTACTGCTTCTACAGATAAACTAAAATAGTAACCAGTTACTTCACTTTTAAATTCATCACCAGACTTGTCATCATCATCCCCGGATTTACTATCATCGTCCCCGGATTTACTATCATCGTCCCCGGATTTACTATCATCATCCCCGGATTTACTATCATCGTCCCCGGATTTACTATCATCATCCCCGGATTTACTATCATCATCCCCGGATTTACTATCATCATCCCCGGATT
>DAOUSR010000257.1 GCA_030627125.1 Thioploca sp. | reverse complement strand
ATGACATCATGTAAGGGAAAATGCTAACCAATAAATTATTTATTGTCAAGTTTTATGGTTAGAATTTTTTTATATACTTATTATTTACTATTTTACGTTATTTTTGTGGTTTTTGTCTAATATGTCAACTGTTGAATTAAATCTAATGAATTTTTCATTATGGTATTTAGATTTTAAATTATTAATGATAAAAGTTGATGCCAGTCCAATTTTAACTCTTTAAGTCGCATATGCTATACTAATATAAACCTATAAAAACGCCACTATACAAAGAAACATGCAACAACTAATTTTAATTTTAGTATTATTAGTATCATTTGCTTCACAAGCAGAAACCCTAAATGAAATAATTCAACGTACTTTAACGACCAATCCAGATGTGTTGCTTACGATAAATAATTATCGAGCTTCCGAACAAACTATTAAACAAGCTAAAGCTGGTTATTTACCTTCAATAGAATTATACGGTAACTATGGCAGTGAAAATAGTAATAATTCAACGACCCGCAACCGATTTGGTGGAGATGTAACCTTAACTCGTAGTGAAATTGGTTTAACTTTATCGCAAATGTTATTCGATGGTTTCGGAACTAAATATCGAATTGACCAACAAAAGTTTTTAGCTGATTCAGCTTCGCACACAGTAAATAATACTAGTGAAAACATTGCATTATTAACTGCTGAAGTTTATTTGGAAATATTACGGCGGCAAGAATTATTGGAATTAACTAAGAATAATGTGGTTATACATCAAAAAATCCTTGAGCAAATTAGAATATTAGTAGAAGGAGGAGCTGGTAGAAAAGCTGATGTTCAACAAAGCAATAGTCGTTTATCTCTAGCAAAATCTAGTTTAGTTAACGCTAAGGGTAAATTACGTGATGCCGAGATAAATTATCGACGTATAACTGGTGAACTGCCAAAGGCATTGGTTATGCCAGAATTTATGAATAATAATCTACCAAAAAACTCTGATGAAGCATTGCATTTAGCCTTAACCAAGCATCCTGCTTTGGCGGTTGCTAAGGCAAATTTAGCCGTAGCGAAATCTTCTCACAGCCAGTCTAAATCAACTTTTATGCCTAATTTTACCTTTGAACTGAAAATGTCAAATAAGGATAATATAGATGGGATAGAAGGCAGAAATGATGATATGAATGCAATGGTGAGAATGCGTTATAACCTATTTCGTGGTGGTGCTGATACAGCTCGAGTTCAAGAAACAGCAGAACGAATTGGAGCAGCTAAGGAAAGCATTTATAGCTCTCAGCGGATTGTCGAAGAAGATGTATTACTGTCTTGGAATGGTTTGGAAACTATCCAAGCTAGATTAGGCTATTTACAGGAATATGTTAAATTTTCTGAAGATGTATTAAATTCGTATAAAGAGCAATTTAAATTGGGGCAGCGTAATTTATTAGATGTACTTGATTCTGAAAATGAATTATTTAATGCTCGGGCTTCATTATCATCAGCAAAACATGTGGAAATTTTGAGTGTTATGACATTATTAGAGAGTATGGGAACATTGTTAGAGACACTGCAAATTGAACCCAAATTTCAGCATGATTAGCAGAATCTTAAGATTTACACCTTGACAATAGAAAAATTATTTATAGATTATATACGATGTTAACCTAATAACATACACATATTGCAAATATTTTGATATAATTTGCTAGTTGCAAACAGGTAATTCATGAAATATTATATTATTATCATAAGTTTATTTGCTTACAATATATCCCAAGCAGATATCACATTAGATGGCACATTAGGTTCTAAGGTTGCTTTAGAAGGCCCAGATTATAATATTGGTGCTGATTTAGGCCAACAATATGGGAATAATTTGTTTCATAGTTTTGAAAAATTTAATATTAATACTGATGAAATTGCTACATTTTCCGGTCCAGCTAATATTAGCAATGTTATTAGTCGAGTGACTGGT
>DAOUSR010000181.1 GCA_030627125.1 Thioploca sp. | reverse complement strand
TCATCAGGCAAGCTAACTGCATAATGCCTGGTCTTTCAACATCGTGCGAAATACTTTTACTTTGCCAAAATCACGTAACCACACCTCCAAACCTTCTTTCGGAATATCCAAATTTTGAATCTGTAAATATGTATTTTTTTCAATTGAAACAAGACGATTGCTTTTAAGAGCGAACCCCAACTGATGGTTTATTATCATTTTAAGGTTTGAAACACAACTATACCAACTGTCTCCAGTTACAAAATTTGGTTTACTAATTAATCTATTGTTATATTTAGGTTGTTTTTACTTTGATGTAGCCCTCCAGTAAAACGAAGAGCCGGGGAAGATCAGTTAATATATTCAAAATGGTTTAACTACTGCTAAAATCACCACAGATATTAGGATAATTACTGGAAATTCATTAAACCAACGATAAAATACGTGGCTATGGTTATTTCGATCATATTTAAAATCTTTTAACAATTTGCCACAATAAATATGATAACCTATCAAAATAGCTACTAAAGTTAATTTAGCATGTAGCCAACCAGAACTAGCAAAAGCAGTCCAAGCATAACTCCATAACATCCACAAACCTAAACTTACTGTCAAAATAGCACTAGGAGTAGTGATTCCATGATATAATTTACGTTCCATTACCTTAAATCGTTCATTACTAATTGCATCATTACTCATAGCATGATATACAAATAAACGTGGTAAATAAAATAATCCTGCGAACCATGTTACTATAAAAATAAGATGAAAAGCTTTAGCCCATAACATTTATTTTGCCTTGTTAAATTATTACATAGTACATTTTTCATTCTATCATACCAAAATGCAAAATATCATTCAATAAGAATTTAAATATGCAAATATCATCCGTAGTGCCAAAACAAGAACGTTATATCGCTATACGCAATGTTACTATATTATCTGTAATTGCGAACTCTTTATTAACTATAATCAAAATTACATTTGGTATTATAGGCCATTCTCACGCCTTAATTGCTGACGGTATCCATTCTTTTTCCAGTTTGGCTGTTGATGCAATGATTTTATTAGCCGCAAAATATAGTTTATTACCACCAGATAATAGACATCCTTACGGATATGGTCGTTACGAGACCTTAGTAACTTTTGCTGCTGGATTGCTACTCATAATTATGGCAATGGGTTTATTTTCAGAATCTTATGAATATTTATTTGGTCAGGGTCAAAAAGTAGCAGAAAAACCTACCAGCATTGTATTAATTATAGCTTTTGCTGCAGTTATCATAAAAGAAGCCATCTATCATTATACAATCTATATTGCTAATCGAGTAAATTCCCCAATGTTGATTGCTAATGCTTGGCACCATCGTAGTGATGCACTTTCATCTAGCATAGTGTTTATCAGTGTATTAGGTAGTATGGCTGGTTACTTATGGTTAGATGCGGTTGCTACTATTATAATTGCAGCTATGATTGCCTATATTGGTATTGAAGAATGTCTGCCGGCGATTAATAAATTAATAGATATTGGCATAAAAAAAGAACAACGGGTTAAAATTGAGAAGATTGTTGAATCTGTAAGTGGGGTTCATTCTATGCACCAACTACGCACTCGCAAAATGGGTATCAATATTTTAGCTGACATGCACATAATGGTTGCATCTCGTATCAGCATATCAGAAGCTTATAAAATTGCTGAAGTGGTGCGTACTCGTTTGCTAGATGAAATGGAAGAAATTATTGATGTGTTAGTCCATGTTAAACCTGAAGACGTAACTAATAATTTAAATTTACCGCAGCGTAGTGAAATTATTCCACGCTTACAGCGGCAACATATTGATGCTATTAAAAAAATGGAACAAGTAACTTTGCATTATTTAGATGGTAAGTTGATGTTAGATGTTGATTTACCTCTAAATGTCATCCAAAATAACAATCAAGCTCGGCTTTTATCTCAGCAATTTACTAACTTCGCCAATAATGACCCTGATATTCATACTATTAATGTTTATTATCATGGAACAGTTTATGGTTCTACTCAAATTTTTCCAATTGAAGAATTGCGGGATTTTATTAAATATAGCAGTCCTTCAAACTAATAAGCTTAATTTTGAGTCAATGCAAGATAATGTTAATAATTTATTTCAAAATCTGTAGCAAATTGAATATATTTCAAAATAAAATTTAGATACTATACTAACGAATGCAACCAACTACAGAACCTAGAAAAAATTTAATCGGAATATTTGCCCAACATAAAGTTGCCGCTAACTTATTAATGATAATAATGCTTATGAGCGGAATTTTTGCGTTGAGTAAGCTAAATACGCAATTTTTACCTAACTTTGAGTTGGATATTATTACCATTACTGTAGTTTGGAATGGAGCAACTGCTGAAGATGTAGAAGAATCTATTACTAAACCGATTGAGCAAGAATTACGCACAATTGATGGTTTGAATAAAATGAATTCTACTTCCACCAATGGTTTTGCAACGATTGTGTTGGAGTATAAAGAAGGTACTGATATGACTTGGTCTTTGGATCAAGTGAAAGAAAAAGTTGCATTATTACGTAATTTACCACTTACTTCTGAAAAACCCAGGATCAGTCGGATTATGCTGTATGATCCAATTGCTAACCTGCTTATCACTGGTCCAGCAAATATTAATGAGTTACGCTATTTAGCTTATAAAATGGAGAGTGAATTATTAGCGGCTGGGATTAGTAAAATTACCATTGCCGGTTTGCCCAAAGAAGAACTGGCGATCCAAATTCCAATAGCACAACTGGAACAATTAGGTTTAACTCTTCCGCAAATTAGTAAACAGATTCAAGATTTTAGTAAGGATATACCAGCCGGTGCTATTGGTAGAAATGATGTAGCTCGGCAATTGCGTAGCTTAGAACAACGACGAGATGAACTAGCCTTTAGTGAATTGCCATTGATTACTGATAAAGCTGGACGTTATGTGAAATTAGATGATATCGCTACCATAGAACGTCGACCTAAAAATGGTAAAACTACGATAACTTACCAAGGCAAACCAGCAGTAGAATTGCAATTATTCCGTACCGAAACTGGAGACTCACTAAAATCGGCCAAAATACTCCACAATTGGATCGAACAAACTCGGCCTAAATTACCGCCAAATATCCAACTCAAGGTTTATAATGAACGTTGGGAAGCTATCAATGACCGTATTTCTTTGTTATTAAGGAATGGCTTAGGTGGGCTGATATTGGTAGTGGCAACTTTATTTTTATTTCTCAATGGCCGGGTAGCATTTTGGGTAGCGGCTGGTATTCCAATCTCTTTGATGGGCATGTTGGCAATATTATACGCAACTGGCGGTAGCATCAATATGGTCAGCCTATTTGCAATGATTATGGCACTGGGAGTAGTGGTTGACGATGCCATTGTGGTCGGAGAAGATGGTTTTACTCACTTTCAAACTGGTGAAAGGTCTCTGTTAGCGGCTGAAGGTGGAGCTCAGCGTATGTTGGCCCCAGTAACTGCTGCCTCTTTAACCACAATTTCCGCATTCCTACCTTTGATGATGATTGGCGGCAGGATGGGCAATATTTTATATGCCATTCCGGTGGTAATGATTTGCGTCCTAATCGCTTCCTTAATTGAATGTTTTTTTATTTTACCAGGTCATTTAAGTCATAGTTTTCATAAACTTAGAGAAGAAAAACCTAGTAAACTTAGACAAAAGTTAGATGCTGGGTTTAATCAATTACGAGATAAATATTTTCGGCGTCTTATTGAAATGATTATTAATTTTCGCTGGAGTCTAATCGCTACTATGTTGTCTGCCATGATATTAGCGATTGGTTTATTAATCAGTGGCCGGATGAATTTTACCTTATTTCCTTCTCCAGAGGGAACTATTATTATGGCCAATGCGAGCTTTGTGTCTGGAACTGGTCCGCACCAAGTGGATAAATTTTTAGTACAAATGGAAACTACTTTAAATTTAGCGGTTGCAGAATTAGGTGAAGATATCTTGAAAGTTGTACTAGTAAAACATAGTGGTGCAAGTTCAGCTCAAGGTACTGCCCGGTCGGGGGAACAGTTTGGATCGTTAATGATTGAGTTGACTATGCCAGATAATCGGACGGTGCGGAATCAGCAATTGATTAAAGCTTGGCAAGCTAAAATTAACCACCCGGCTGGGTTAGAAAGTCTAACTATAATCGAACGGCGTGGTGGCCCACCGGGTAGAGATATTGAAATTCGCTTGAATGGGGTAGATGCTGACAAAGTAAAAGCTGCTGCTATGGAACTAAAAAATGAACTGACAACATTCCCCGGGGTCAGTGGAATTGAAGATGATATGCCTTATGGTAGAGAGCAATGGCTGTATTCTTTGACTGATTATGGTATGGCTTTGAATTTAACTGTGGAATCAGTGGCTAGGCAATTACGAGCAGCGTTTGACGGTCAATTAGTGCAAATTTTTCAAGATGGGCGGGATGAAGTTGAAGTCAGAGTTATGTTACCAGATCAGGAACGCCATAGTTTAGCTAGTTTAGAAAATTTCATGCTCCAACTTCCCAATGGCAGCACGGTTCCGTTTTCGACTGCGGTAAAAATAACAACTCAACGTGGTTTTGAATCTATCCGTCATTCTTACGGTAAGTTGGCTGCTGAAGTTTCAGGCGATGTTGATAAAAATGTGAATAATAATAATAAAATATTGGCCAACTTAGAAAAAAATTTATTGCCAGATTTAGTGGCTCGTTATGGGGTTAATTATAGTTTGGAAGGTCGGGCAGCTGATCAATCAGAGACTTTGGGTGATATGAAACGTGGGATGTTGATTGCATTAGGTTTAATGTATATTATTTTAGCTTGGCAATTCTCTTCTTATATTTGGCCATTAGTGGTTATGGCAGTAATTCCATTTGGTTTAGTTGGAGCTATTTTTGGCCATTGGGTGATGAATTTGGATTTGACTATTTTATCGTTATTCGGTTTCTTTGGTTTATCCGGAATTGTGGTGAATGACTCCATCGTATTGGTAACATTTTATAAACAGTTACGCCAAGAAGGGATGTTAGTTAGAGAAGCCTTGGTCGAAGCATCTTGTCAACGTTTACGGGCAGTTTTATTGACTTCATTAACTACTATCTTTGGTTTAATGCCATTATTATTCGAAACTTCCATGCAAGCTCAGTTTTTAATTCCAATGGCAACTTCAATTGCATTTGGCCTAATGTTTTCAACGGTATTGGTATTGTTAGCAGTGCCGGCTTTGTTGTCAATTTATGAAGAGCTGATTTTTGGTAAACATAATCTATAATTTTGAAGTCCAAATTTTACAAATTTCTCGTTCCCAACTTCCTCGTTGTGAATGCCTAGCATGACGCTCTGCGTCATCCCTTGCTGGGTTACTTCGTCTAATCCAGCCTACGAAACTTAAAAAGGACAATAAAATAACAGACAATGCCCAAGATAATCAATTAATTTTACTCTGACCCCAATTATTACTGACCCCAATTATTAATTTGTAGGTTTGCCCAAACCCCACGATTTTCTGGTTTTCCACCACGTTGAGATTTGATGGTAGTAAATTGTTTTATAAATTTAGAATACTCTAACTGACCGTTATTCCTAACAAATTTTTCAAACACGAGATGCTCGGTTTTGACTTTATCGCCATATTTTGCTTCAACTTCTTGGATAAACATCCAAGTTTCAACACGAGATAACCATTCATCTAAATGTTTTTCTCTTAATCCTTTATTTCTGCGATAACTATTACCAATTAAAAGAACATCATTGAGTTTTCCCATTTTGGTTAAATGTCCAATTGTAATCGTATGATTATCGCCAATATTAACTACCATTTCTTGATTAGTTTTCATGTATTCATATCTTATATTTGATCTATCTAATACCATTCTTGAACCGCCGAAGATCGACTTTCAAGATAAAGTTAGAATTGATTTATGTTATTTGGTGGGCAACGAAATGATGTTGCACACCCTACCTGACTTAACATTGCAGATTATGAGTTATCACATCATAATTAATCAAATATATTTGGAGGACGAGAAGGTATATAACCCATAATTTTCACAGAATCTCGCACTGGCCATACATCGTTGGAGTCAGGCTTATAGTAGCCGTTCACGGAGCCAAAGTAGCCGTTCACGATCCAAACAGAGTTAGCGAAATTAGTAGACGACGACCAGTAGAAATCCGACTGTACGTCCGAGAACGCGTCTCCCTCTGTCCACTTATCTATACCCGCAGTATTGGAAAGTGCAG
>DAOUSR010000062.1 GCA_030627125.1 Thioploca sp. | reverse complement strand
TTGCTCCAATATGGTTTACTAATTTTTTTGAAAAGGAAAGAGTTTTTCTCACAAGACGTGCAATACGTTGACGTAAAGTTTAATCTTTCAATATGTACAATTTCTATTTTACTATACGCTTTATGCCTTTTGTAAGGAAAGACAGATTTATATTCCTCCCAAAAATCTGTTAAAATATAATATATAAAGAGTTTTAATGGTTTAATCATGTTTTATAATCCGTTAAATCATGTTCAAAAACTTCAGAGGTAAAAATGAAATACTTAATAATAATACTAATATTGGTCACTACCTTATCCATCAACGCCGAAGTAATCACCGACGGCACACTTGGTCAAAATATAAACTTACCTGGCCCCGACTTCCAAATCGGTGCTGATTTAGGCCAACAACATGGTGGTAATTTATTCCATATTTTTCAATATTTTAACTTGAATAGTTTGGAAAGTGCCACGTTTTCTGGGCAAAATTCAGTTCAGAATATAATCAGTCGTGTAACCGGTGGCAATCCCTCAAACATTGATGGGTTAATTCGTTCTACCATTCCAAATGCCGATTTTTATTTCCTTAATCCATATGGAATTATGTTTGGGGAAAGTGCTAGATTAGATGTGCAAGGAAGCTTTCATGCTACTACTGCGGATTATTTACGCTTGGGAGAAAATGGACGCTTTGATGTCCGTAATCCTAGTGATAGTTTATTAACTGTAGCACCACCAAGTGCGTTTGGTTTTTTAACTGATATGCCAGCAGCTATTACCTTACAAGATAGTTCTCTGTCTGTTGTCGAAACTAAAACTTTATCATTAATTGGTGGCGATTTAAATCTGCATGGAAAATTATTATCTATATCAGGTAGTGTACCAATTTTCTCAAAAGAATTTACTACTCAGCTTGCTGCCCCAAATGGAAGAGTCAACATTGTTAGTATTGCGTCTAAAGGTGAAGTTATCCCTACGGAGTTAGGATTAGATATTAGTTCTGGAACAACTAGAGGAAATTTTATAATTGACCATAGCAAAATAACAACTTCTGGTATGGGTGGGGGAGATATTTTTATTCGGGCTGGTTTATTAAAATTAATTAATAGTGATATTACTGGTGACACATTTGGTGAACAAAAAGGTGGAATAATAGACATTCGGGCAGACAATGTGATATTAGATGGTGCAGAAAATTATTCATATCTATCTTCTAGCTCTTTTGGTTCTGGACATAGTGGCAGAGTAAATTTATTTGCTGAACAATTGTCTTTAAGTAATGGAGCAGTAATTTTTACTGGTGGGGTTGGAACTGGTAACGCAGGTATTATTTCTATTAAAGTGACTGATGAATTACAATTTTCAGGAAAATATATGTACGAAATATTAACTTCCAGTGGTTTTTATAGTCCTACGTTCGGTATTGGGCAAGGAGGAAATGTAAAAATAGAAGCTGATAAACTTACTTTAACAGATGGGGCTCAAATTGCCAGTGCTACTTTTAGTTCTTCTAAAAGTGGTAATGTTGATATAAAAGTTACTGATATTTTAACTATTTCAGGAAAAGATGAGGCTGGTTTAATGAGCGGCATTTACGCAAGTACCCAACCTTTGATTGTAATTGATCCCAGTTATAATACTGGTAATGCTGGAAATATTGAAGTAGAAGCAGGTGAAATAAATCTTTTATATGGAGGTCTAAGAAAAGTTTATACCCTTTGAAAATTTTATCGGTGACTGTTTTATCCCTGATTCGACTAATAAGGAAAGAGCTAGAGATATTTATTTGGTTTATCAAGGTTGGTGTTTGCATAATAAATGCGAGGCTCGAACTATTCAATGGGTGGGAATGCAATATTCTAATGCGGAATTGTTGAGCTTGGTGAATACTGCTAGTCAGAAGGTTATGGCAATTCAATAAGTTTTTGCAAGTTGAAAAAGCTAATTTTTTATCTGAATTATTAGAAACAATTTTAGTTTCTTTATCAGTTTCAGGTAAATAATGGGCTGGATGATAATCATACGGAGTTTGCGGATTAAGAATGTTACTATACCCATATCAAATAATAAATTTAAAACAAAAGTTACTGAAACTAGATTTTATAGTTATTTGAATTAATTGGTTTACATAACCTAATAACCAACCACGTATGGACTATAAAAAGTCATGGTGGTTGGTTTTTTAACGCTAAGCGGTCAATAGTTTAACAATCAATATTAAACACTGCAACTATTTTCAGATTTAATTGCACCTTCACCAGCAAGAGCATTTTCTACAGCATCAATAGCTTTTTGATCGTGTTCATTAGCTGGACAACCACAATGATGTTCACCAGCAGAATGTAATCTAGCTTGTTCTAAATGCCATTCGGCCACTTTGATATGTTGATCTACGTTCATAAATTATCCTAGTTTAAATTTGTATTTGAACAATCTTAAAAGATGTACTCAGCTTTAAATTTAATAACCACAAGGGATTACTCGAACCAATGTATTGTAGAGGCATCCTTTAAAGATTGTATTCATAAATTATAGAAACCAAATACATAACATCAGTTAAATAGGTTTAATTTGATGTATATCAACCTTAAATTAATATATTTTATACTTTGATGTATTGATAAATTGATATTTAGTAAGATTGATTAATATCATACAAATTTTATTATAATCAAGTAAACTTTACATAATTAATTTGATATTTAACAAATAATTTAAGTTTTAGAATTATAATAATTAAGTTTAAAGATTTGTTATACATAATAATTATTAACAATAGATATTAAAGAACTAAATTAAATTAAAGTTCAAATTAATATAAATTTTTAAATGGTTGTTTATTGATGTTATTATACATAAATGCCATTATAGGTTTGATGATTAAATAATCTAAGCGTATTTGAATCGAATTTATTCGCAATTTACAAATCACATTAGTAAATGGAGATATTTCATAGTGGAAGTAAGAGCACAAGTTTCAATGACGTTTCACCTTGACAAGTGTATCGGCTGCCATACTTGCAGTGTTGCTTGTAAGAACATTTGGACTGACCGCAAAGGTACTGAGTACATGTGGTGGAACAATGTAGAAACTAAACCCGGTACTGGTTATCCTTCCAAATGGGAAGACCAAGATGTTTATAAAGGTGGTTGGGAGCCTAAGGGAAAATCAATTGGTTTGAAAGTTACGGATAAATTCCGTGGTTTAGCCAATATTTTTCATCAACCACACCTTCCAACAATTGACGATTATTACGAACCTTGGACTTATAGATATAACGATTTATTTGATAGTCCAGCCGGTGATGATCAACCAACAGCTCGTCCAGTTTCGATGATTACTGGCGAAAATATGGATATTAATGCTGGTCCAAACTGGGATGATGATCTTAGTGGTTCGGAAATTTATGCAAAAAATGACCCCAATTTTGCGGCATTGAGTGATGGTGAAAAAGAAGCGTTATTTGAAATAGAACGGTTAGTATTTTTCTATTTACCGCGTATCTGTAACCATTGTTTAAACCCAAGTTGTGTGGCTTCTTGCCCATCCGGTGCTTTATACAAACGTGGTGAAGATGGTATCGTTTTATTAGACCAAAATGTTTGCCGAGCTTGGCGATTCTGTGTATCGGCTTGTCCTTATAAGAAAAGCTATTACAACTGGAGTACTGGTAAGTCAGAAAAATGTATTCTTTGTTATCCTAGATTAGAAACTGGCCAACCACCGGCATGTTTCCATTCTTGTGTAGGTAGAATTCGTTATCTTGGTGTAGTTCTGTATGATGCCGAAATGATTGAACAAGTTGCATCAGCTCCAGAAAATGAATTAGTTGACTTGCAGAAAGAAATGATTTTAGATCCACATGATCCTGAAGTCATTGCTCAAGCTGAAAAAGATGGAGTTCATTTCTCTGTAATTGAAGCTGCTCAAAAATCGCCAGTATATAAATTTTTGAAAGAATGGGGTTTGGCTTTACCATTACATCCAGAATTTCGCACTTTACCAATGTTGTTCTATATTCCACCATTGTTGCCAGTATTAGGTCATGTAGAAAAAGGCAATTACAACGTTGATGTAGAAAATTATTTTGGTTCGTTGGATAAAGCTCGCTTACCAATGAAATATTTAGCTAAAATGTTTACTGCTGGTGATGAAACTAAAATACGGGAAGTATTGGAAAAACTATTGGCAGTACGTATGTTTAAACGGGCTGAACAAGTAGATGATATTGACCAAGCTGAAGTTGATAAGATGTTGGAAAAAACTGGTTTAACTCCAGAAATGTGTGAAGAAATTTATCGTTTGACCGCTTTACCAACTTACGAAGACCGTTTCGTTATTCCTCCAATGCACCGTGAATATGCGGCAGACGCATTAATGGGTGATCCTTACAGTTTCAAAGCAGAAGCTGGTATTGGTGGATTTAAAGATCGTCCTGAACGTGGGTTATAATGAAAGATTCTGAGAACAATCAACTTTACATATGTTTCTCGCAATTGTTAGATTATCCTACAGCAGATTTAGCTAAACAAACGCAAGTCTGTATCGACTTATTGCAAATAAACCATGTTCAAGCTGCCGAACAAATGACTAAATTTTTATCGTTTGTGGAAAGTAGAGAATTGGGTTATTTAGAAGAAGTTTATACTGGAACGTTTGATGTTAATCCGGCTTGCCATATTTTCGCTGGACATTTATTGTTTGGTGAAAGCTTTAAACGTGGTGCATTTATGGCTGGACTGGAAGAGGAATATAAGGAACATGGTTTTAATACCAAAATAGAACTTTCTGATCATATTCCAGTTTTATTCCGGTTTGTAAGTTCAAGCAGTTCTGATTTTGCTAATGAATTATTGAAGGATTGTTTGATTCCAGTGTTTGAAAAAATGAATACCAATTTTAAGGATGACTCACTTAATCCTTATATGCCAGTGCTTAGAACTGTCTCGCTGGTCCTTAATAATATTTTTAAAGGAAGATAATAATGACCTTTAGTGAATTTATGTTTGGGGTTTTCCCTTACATGTGTATTATTATTGCTATTATAGCAACTACTTGGCGTTACGTGACAGATAAATTTTCTTATTCAAGTTTATCTTCACAGTTTTTAGAGAATCGAGATCTGTTTTGGGGTTCGATTACTTGGCATTATGGTATTTTAGGAATTTTAACCGCTCATTTAGTTGGTCTCCTAATTCCGGATAGTATTTTATGGTGGAATATGGAACCAGTACGTTTATATGTTTTAGAAACTACTGGATTTGTATTAGGTTTGATGGCGTTAGTTGGAATAATATTATTGATAATACGCCGTTTTTCCAGTTCACGGTTAAAAGTTGTAACTTCTAATATGGATAAGCTTTTATATGTTGTTCTTTTTACTCAAGTTCTAACTGGAGTATTGACAGCTATATTTTATCGTTGGGGTTCCTCATGGTATTCTAGTTTTGCAGTTCCTTACTTATGGTCAATCTTGGAACTTCGACCAAATGTTAGCCTAGTAGACAATTTACCATTGACGGTACAAATCCATATTTTAAACGCATTTTTCTTATTATTCTTGTTGCCATTTACTCGTTTAGTACATATGTTATCAGTGCCAATCAAGTATATTTGGCGGCCACATCAAATTGTAAGATGGAATCAGCGGAAGCAGATTTTAGGACCATTTTAGTCTAAATTCCTATCTCATAGTGTGGGTAGCATGATTTATCGTTACCCACCATTTTCTATATAAAACAAATATTTCTTGAGATTTTACTATCTTCTGGTGGGCAATTATAAATCGTGTTGCACACCTTCTGATTCTTAACCTCATATCTTCTTAGATAAGAAAGAGAACTCATAGAAATTACTCCACTTCATTTAGCATTTGTACATTCGTTGTGTACTGTGTCGTTGCTTATTATCTTTGTCTCTGAACTTCCTCAATTTGGGCATTTTTTGCTCTTATGCTATTATAAACTTTTAGCCCAGTACCTACTCCAAGATACAATTAAAATATTAAAATAATCAATTAGCAATTTATTTAGAAAATAAATTAATGTATACTAAGTATGGTTGTAATCCATATTATTTAGTTATTAATAGATTGAAATTGCAATAATTATTTACAAAGAACAATTTCAAATAAATCATGTAATTTTAATAATTTAGCTTACTACTATCTTGAAATAAGTATTGGTTGAAAAAGAACCCCTAAGTATATTGAATACGAGGTGTAATATGATTCTTACCGATATAAAACAGTATCTTCAAACAAATAATCGAGTGGTTTTGATTGATATATCCCATCATTTTAATGTAACACCAGATGCTATGAGAGGTATGTTGGAACATTGGATACGCAAGGGTAAAATACGTCATCTTAAAGGAAGTTTTTGTAATAAGGGATGTTGTCAATCCAATCCGGCTGATTTGGAGATTTATGAATGGGTCTAAAATTTAACGGAGTGTAAAATTGAAACTAAAACCAGTTGTAGTTGCTACTTTAATAAGTTTAACTAGTTTTCCAACAATTGCAGAAGAATTATTTACCGGAGTTAGTGTAAGTGGTTTTGTGCAAACTGAAATTCGGTATAAACAAGATTATAATGAGGCTGATAGTAGCGATATTATAGTAGATGAAATAGGTTTTTCTATAGAAGGTAAAGTCCATAAATTTGCCAAAGCTATTATGTCTCTTAAGTATGAAGAAGATAATACACCGTTGGAAGTGGATAACGCTTATATAACTTTAACTAGTAATTCTCCTTTATATTTAAATGCTGGCCAGTTATATGTACCTTTCGGAAATTTTTCTACTCATATGGTTTCTGATCCAGTTACAAAATTTGCTGAAGCTAGAGAAAGTGCCATTCAAGTTGGAATGAATACTGGAACAGTTTATGGTTCAGTCTATGGATTTAACGGAATTACTCAAGATGATGATAGAGATACGATTGACCATTACGGTATGAATCTTGGTTTTGGTCAAACAACTGATAGCATGAGTTTTGATGTAGGATTTGGTTATATAAGTGATATTGGTGATTCTGGTAGCTTAGAAGGCTTCTTAGAAAATGCTGTTGACTATGATTATGTTGAAGGAGCAAATGCTTATGTAAATTTTAGTGCTGGTGCATTTAGTTTCAATGGCGAATATATTACAGCACTAGATAGCTTTCAAACTCAACATATAGCCTTTAATGGTGATGGTGCTGAACCAAAAGCTTATAATGCTGAAATTGGATTAGATTTTAATCTTGCTGGTTATGCCACTACATTTGCTATGGGTTATCAAGCAACTGAAGAAGCTCTTACATTGGAATTACCAGAAAGTCGTATTATTGGTGCATTATCTGTCGGAGTTTATACTAACACTAGTTTATCTTTAGAATATGCATTAGATGAAGATTATAGTATAGAAGATGGTGGAACTGGAGAAGATTCTAATTCAGTAACTTTACAGTTAGCAGTGAAATTTTAAACTATATTCTACAGAATATTGTTATATAACTAATGTGCGTATATCTAAAATTATAGTGATAATTTATTGCTATATAATTTAGCAATACGTACACCAGTTATTAGCCAAACATCTACATTTCATAAGTTTTTTTCCGAAATATTTTACATTAAGTCTATTTAGGATTACCGAAAAATTTTATTACCTAACAGCATGTATAAAGAGAAAATTATGACCATTTTTGATAAATTATCTCAAAAACTTAAAAAAAATAAACCACAAGATACCTCAATTTTACCACACGAATCTTATCAGACGATTGTGTTTCCTAATGAGCATTCAGCACAATTAATTAAAGTTTCCGCAGATACAACTCCAGAACAAGCGGCATTTAAATTACCATTAACTACACCAAGGTCTGTAATTATGGTGTCAGGTGATACTCAAGGTTTAGCTGAATCTGCCCAACAACGATTAATTCAATTATTTAGTCGTGGTTTAGCCAAAACCGCAATTAATTTGAATGCAGTTATAATGGATAATGGTAAAACCTCTGATTTAGCTGCTTTAATTGGACAAAGCGTTGCAGATCGTGGGCATAAATCACCACTGATTGGTGTTGCAGCATCTATCAAGGTCAACTATCCAGGCCAAGAAAACATTCAGGAAGAGACAATAGCCTTAGAACCTAATCATACTCATTTTGTGTTGCTGGATAATGCCAAGCAAGAAATGAAATTCAGATATCGTTTAGGTAAAGCGATAGCCCATCAAAAAGCTGCAATGATGATATTGGTCAGTGGTGAAGAAGACTCACGCTCTGAAGTTTTACAAGCTGTTCGTCTTGGTTGGCCTATCATAATTATTACTGGTACTGGAAAATTAGCAGATGAAATTGCTGAGTTATCTCAAAATACCCCAGATTTTATTCCAGAACCAGAATTGGCTGAAATAATTGCCGATGGTAAAATTATTCGGTTTTCAATTGAAGGTGATATTAAAGAGTTAGATCGTCTTATTTATCGGCAACTTGGTGGTGATAATACTTTAAAACTTGCTTGGCAGCAATTTGCTATCTATGACAAAAATGCAACATGGCAACAAAAGTGGTTTCATCGTCTTCAATTTTATATAATTTTTTTTGCAGTAATTGGTACTTTACTCGCTTTACTGCAAGCAACTTTAGATTTGCAAGTTCAAGAATCAAAAACTATTTCGGTAAATCGTTCCATAGTAGAAGATGCTTGTTACCATGAAAAATCGAAAGCAATCATGGGGGAACATAACAAAGATGTCAATGAATTTTGTTTAAATATAGAACTTAAACAGGCAAAAACTACACTAGAACTACCAGCAGAACCACCAACAGAATTACTGCAACGTATTTTGAATGTTTATGATGAATCAAACCAAATAGTCAGATTTTTATCAAAACATGAAAATATAACAAACTTCATTGAACATTTAATTATTTTCTTACAATGGGTTATTGTGGCGATTCCAATTATCATAACGCTGTTAGTTGGGATATCAAATCACTTTAGTAATGGTCAAAAATGGATTTGGTTGCGTAGTAGTGCTGAGAATCTTAAGAGTGAAATTTTTCGCTATCGTACCAAAACTGGTGGTTATCACAATGATAAGGCAAGAGAAACTAAAATTGCTGAGAAGGTAAAAGAACTCAATAATCATTTGATGCAAACCGAAGTTAAAATGTCAGCTTTAAAAAATTATGTAGGCAATTTACCACCGCAATATAGTGTTGCTGAAAATGATGATGGTTTTACTATGCTGTCTCCAGAACGTTATATAAAAATGCGGCTTGAAGATCAACTTAGTTATTATCAGAACAAAACTTCACAATTGGAACGCAAATGGTCTTATTTACAATGGGGTATTTATGGTTTAGGTGGAGTTGGTACTTTGCTTGCAGCTCGTGGATTTGAGCTATGGATCGCATTGACAACTGGACTTGTAGCAGCACTGACTACTTATTTAGGGTATCAGCAAGTGGAGGAACGATTAACCAAATATAATCAAGCTTCTGTAAATTTAACCAATATCCTTAATTGGTGGACTGCACTGTCAAGTTCTGACCAAATGAAGCAAAACAATATTGATAAATTGATTGAATGCACTGAAACTGCTTTGGGTAGTGAATTCAATGAATGGGTTAAACAGATGCAAGAAACCATGATGGCTCTAAAAGAACAAGAGGAAACATCTAAAGATGAAGAAGAGCAAGCAGATTCACCTCTATTAAAGGTTGCTCAATCTTCAGATATTCAATCAGTTGCCACAACATCATCTGATAAAATCACTAGTACTTGATGATTATGCCCACCCAATCCAAAGACCTCTTCATTTCCTACGGTCGCCGTGAAAGCTTAGGCTTTGTAGGCCGCTTGCACCAACAGTTAAAATTAGCTGGCTATGATGGCTGGTTTGATAAAGTAAATATTCCCGATGGCGAAGACTACGCTCAACGTATCAATCAATGTATTGAATCTGCCCATAATTTTGTCTATGTAATGGCTCCTCGTTGTTTGACTTCTCCTTACTGTTTGGTGGAACTGGAATATGCTCGTTTGCTGGGTAAAAGAGTAATTCCGATTAATCAAATGGTTATTTTTAATACTCAGTCGCAAGAACTCTCCGATGGCGATAAACAAGTCATGGCTGGCTTTTATAAACGACATAATTTGCCGAACCAGAATATCCAAACCACGCAAGATGTGTTAGATTGTTCTATTGCTGTGGTTGGAAGAACTGATTGGTTAGCTGCTGAAGAAATGCTTTCCGATAAAGATTGTGATAATCGTAACAGTGCAAGATATTGGTAATGGCGAGTCAGCTCGTTTCATTTATGCCATTTATACTCCATATAGTTTGGCAATTTGGCAAAAAATGACTGACGATGTAACAGTGGTATTAAATAATACTGAAGAATTGTATTTGTCTAATAAACCTTATAATCTAGATGAAAAGATACCATTCGCAAATGGACAAATTATTAGAGTTAAAGATGTTGGAGATGGTAAACCTGCAAATTTTGTTTCTTTAACTAATTTAGAAAATAGTAAATCTCAAACTATTTCTTTAAAAATAAATCAATTTACCTTTAAAGATATGGCAGAAATGAATGGAATGACAGATTCACTACAAGATTATCCAACGGCATTAGTACTAGATTCTGGCAAAGAATTTATCTATATTGATGACAAATGGCAAGCTTTGAATAACATTAATAATGTTGATAATATAAATGCTATGGATACTCTAAATTTAGCTCAAGTCGGCAATATAGTAAAAGATAAAATTTATACAGGAGACCGATGGATTCCATTAAATAATATTGAACATAAATCTGTTGCTAATTTAGCTGAACTTGATAAAATTCTTGCTAAAGAAGGTGATTTAATTGATGTTAATGATGTTAATGGACAACTTGAACATTTTTTCTATGCAGATGGTAAATGGTTACAACAAGTAAAAGGTGGTGATGCTGGCAATATACAGATTACGGCTGATAATATTCTACTAACCAACAGTGAAATTTCAACAGAATCAATTAGTGCTAGTGGTGGAAATGTTGTGATAAATACTAATGGTCTGATATTTGTGGATAACGGAAAGATTACCGCTAGTGTTAAAGATAGTGCTGGCAATGGAGGCAATTTAACTATTTCTAAACCACATTTTATAGTGTTAAATAATAGTCAAATTATTGATCAAGCTAATAAAGGCAATGGCGGCAATATAAATTTTCAATCAGAACAACTTACCACCTCTCCAACTAGTTTAATAAGTGCTTCTTCTAAATTAGGTTTATATGGTAATGTGCAAATTGAGTCACCAGATATGAACTTAGAAGGTTTTTTAGTTATATTATCAGATGAAACAGTGGAAGCTAGTAATTTGCTGAAAAAACCTTGCAGTATGCGTGATAGTAGTTTCACAGTCCAGAAAATTAACGGTAGTCCGCAAACTCCTTATGATTATCAACCATCAACTTATTTACCTGAAACTGATAGTAAAGTTAAAACTGTTTCTAAAAATTCAGGTGAGAAATTAGCTCTTTCAACTTGTAAACGTTTTTGAACATGATTTAACGGATTGATAAAAGCCAAAAAAGCATGAATCACATACAAAACATATAGTTACAAGAAAAATGTTTGATTTTCATAAAAATTGAAATGTGAGATTACAATGCTAAATAACATAAAGGAATAATGTAATTACAAAAGAAATTTACATATGTATTAAATATAATTATATGTGTTATATTGCATTGTATTTAAACGATTTCATAAAATAATTATCTTGTCAATGCGTAAGTTCTAATTAATTTGCAGCATCACAAAGCTGATTGTAAAGCTCGGCGAATCAAAATTTCACTAGTCATTCCTTCCTCAGCTATAGCATTGACCCAATGGCTTGCATCATTTGGCTTATAACCTAATACAATCAAAGCACTAATTGCATCTTCTATTGGAGTGTTAATTATAGTTGTTAAAGTAGCGATTGGTGTAGAATTTGATTTTGAAATACCACTATTCTGTAAATAATCTCGCATTTCGATAACCAATCTTTCTGCGGTTTTTTTACCAACTCCTGGGATACGTTTGAGTTGAGTTATATCATTATTATTAATACATTGAATAAAAATATTCAATTCCATTGATGATAAAATGCTTAAGGCTAATTTTGGGCCAACTCCAGTAATTCGAATCAAATTACGAAATAATTTTCGCTCGGATTCAACTAAAAAACCATATAAAACATGAGCATCTTCACGGATACTGAGATGAGTTAATAATTTAATTTCAGTATTGAGTTCTGGTAAATTATAAAAGGTCGACATCGGAGCCAAAACTTCATAACCTACTCCATTAACCTCTATAACTAACAAAGGTGCTTGTTTTTCTAATATTATTCCACGTAAACTAGTTATCATTATGTATGTTGAGAGTGACAAAGAGCTACAGCCAACGCATCGGCCGCATCAGCTTGAGGGGTTTTAAGAAGAGATAATAGTACTTTTACCATATGTTGTACTTGGATTTTGTCAGCATGACCTTTGCCAACTACTGCTTGCTTAATTTGTGTTGGAGCATATTCATATACTGGTAAATTATTCTGCACACAAGCAACAATAGCCGCTCCTCGGGCTTGGCCTAATTTTAAAGCTGAAGCAGGATTACGGTGCATAAAAACTTGCTCAATTGCTGAAGTATTAGGTTTATATTGTTCAATAATTTGATTTAAACCAACATAAATTTCTTGTAAACGCAATGGCATAGAATCTGACTGGATGCGTATACAACCACTAGCAACATATTTAGAACTACGTTTGCTAATATCAATAATTCCAAATCCAGTTAGCCTAGAACCTGGATCAATACCTAAAATACGTTCGTTCACATTTATACCAATTGAAAAATACAGTTAATAGTCACATAGATGAAATTCAAAACCATGACATGAAGAATTTATACCAGCTATATTTTTCTTCTTTGTCTTGATTGGTTTTTTTAAAAAGGCCAAAAGAGAATTTTATTTAAATCAAAAATGCCCTAGAAAAAGTTGCTACCGAGTTAGCCAAAGTCACTGTTAAAAAACATCAAGAGTTCTCTATCCAAAATATTATATAGATAGGAAATAAAACGAACTCCCATAAATACATATATTGTGCCATTTGGTTTAAGAACTCGTTTAGCTTCTGTTAGCCAGTCTTTTGAAAAATCTAAATATTCATCAAAACCTTTTAAATCATGATTGTTACCATAATCTTTACCCAAATTATAAGGCGGGTCTGCGACTATATAAATCAATAGATTCATTAGCAATATATTTAAATAAATTTAACGCATTACCGCACTTTATCATGCTATAATCCAGTTTGGCTACAATTTCTTTCCAATTCTACCAACAACCGCTCATGAATATTCTCAAATCCGCCATTACTCATAATCACAATATGATCACAATTTTTAGCAGTTGAGACTAAATGTTCTATTATAAATTCAACTTTATCAAACATCTTTGCATGTGGTAATGACTCAGATAAATCAAATTTATTATGTAAAATTATTTCATCGGCAATATTCAAAGCAACGACTAATTGACTATTATGAATATCCATCTTCATAGTATTAGAACGAAATTCAACAACTGCAATAATTTTTTGCTGTTCAACTCGATGGCGTAACGCATTCAGTGTAGCTGTAATAGCAGTAGGATGATGGGCGAAATCATCATATACACTGATCCCATTCACAACTCCACGCAATTCTAATCGCCGTTTAACATTCTGAAATTTATTCAACGCTGTACAAGCTTGATTAAGATTAACACCAATATGATTAGCACCAGCAATTGCCGCTACAGCATTATCAACATTATGTTGCCCAATTAAATCCCATTTCACTATGCCTAATTGCTGCTGATAATGTACCTCAAAATGGCTATTATCCGCAGACAATGGTTTAGTCGACCAATCCCCATTATTAAATGATTCTAATGGAGTCCAGCAACCTTGTGCTAAAACTGCATCAATAGCAGTATCTTGTTGATTATGAATAATTAATCCAGTACTTGGCACAGTCCGAACTAAATAGTGAAATTGACGTTGGATTGCTGCTAAATCGGGAAAAATATCAGCATGGTCATATTCTAAATTATTTAATACCAATGTCTTAGGATGGTAATGAATAAATTTGGAGCGTTTATCAAAAAAAGCACTATCATATTCATCGGCTTCTACTACAAAAAACTTACCATTTCCTAACCTAGCTGATACTCCAAAATTTTCTGGCACTCCACCAATTAAAAATCCTGGACTTAAGCCAGCATCCTCCAAAATCCAAGCTAACATGCTAGAAGTTGTGGTTTTGCCATGAGTCCCAGCTACTGCTAATACCCAATATTTGGCTAAAACTTGTTCTGCTAACCATTGAGGCCCAGATATATAAGGTAAATTTTGATTAAACACTGCCTCAACTTCTGGATTGCCCCGAGATAAAGCATTACCTATAATAACTTGGTCTATATCTGGTGTTAAATTTGCATCAGAATAACCACTATAACAGTTAATTCCTAAGTTTTCCAACTGAGTACTCATAGGAGGATAAACAGCATTATCTGTACCAGTAACAATATGACCTTGTTGTTTAGCCAATATCGCAATTCCGGCCATAAAAGTACCGCAAATACCTAAGATGTGTATGTGCATCATTTTACCATCGGTATAACTTGGTTTAAAATACTAAAAGTTAAGATTGATATAAGTATGGTTAAAGCAAAACTAGCGAACATTGGTATTTCTAAGGAGTTACGTAGTATATGTGCGTAAACAATAAAATTCCACATTACTACTCCAAATAACAATAGAACCATGAAATCTACTTGATTATTATTCAAACTTTTTTGACCAATGAAAAATACTAATGGAATAGTCGGTATTCCAAATAGAATATTAGTACCTGCTAGTGCAGTTAAGGTCTGAATAACTCGTTCATAATGGGAAGTGAAATATAATAAACTACCTACCAATATTACAAGTAAACCGGTATCTATAATAGCTGATAATAAGGATTTTCCTAGAGACATTTGTATTAATGACAACATCAAACTTATGATTGTATAAAATATTAAAGTTAAACCAAGCAAAGTTTTTGAGGTTGGTAAATCTTGTGGTCCTAAACGTAAACGACAAATATCAAAGAAAGCTAATATAATAAGTTTTAATGAGTTCATGATTTTAAAATTGTTTAAAGTGCTTTATATCATACAGTAAATAGTACGATGAAATATAATATAGCTATTAATAATTATCAATTAAAAAAATTACATATTATAATTTATTGATTTTTTTATATAAACTATTATACAATACATTAATACTCTATAATTAAGGAATTTCCCTATAGACAAATTAAGAATTGTTTATCTATACTTACAATATTAATTAATTGTCCATAAAATTATAATACAGAATTACCAAAATTTTGAAACTTATTCTAAACAATTTTGTCATGTAAAACTAATTACAAAACGAGAATGAGGTAGGATTTTGGCTTATATCTTTTTTAAAGTTAAAGAGACTAAAAATATTGTTAATATTACGGAGCATTAAATCATGAAAAATAAACAATTAGCGGTAGCGATACAGGCTGCCCTTTTTTCACTATCAATTGGCGGAATGGTAACTACTATTCCAGCATTTGCTGAAGATGGTGTTGTTGTAATTACACCTACTGATGCTACAGATGTTGTAGATACATCCGCTGATGCAGAAGTTGCTGATCTTGTAATAAGCATAGGGGATGATGGTGCTGTAATTATTATTGATAGCACAGGGACTATTGAAACAGCAGATTTATCTGATGAAGAAATTTCCTCGCTGCTTGGACAAGTTGCAGAATTACCTGATGATGAATTAGCTGCTCTTCTTATTGATTCAGAGTTTGCACAATTTCTTGCTGATAATAATGATACTGCTGGAATACTAACTGATTTTCAAGTAGAAACTCTTAATGCAAGTTTAAGTACTGACGATGCAGAAGTTGATGCCGATGCAGAAGTTGATGCCGATGCAGAAGTTGATGCCGATGCAGAAGTTGATGCCGATGCA
>DAOUSR010000189.1 GCA_030627125.1 Thioploca sp. | reverse complement strand
GTTTAGTTCTTTCATCGTTATATTCTAAACTAAAAACTTTAATTTTACTACTATTAATTTTACTTTTTCTTGTATTTATTATACTTAAAGCCCAGTATCAATTTTTATGAAGAACAATTAGTTGTTGAAAGAGTGTATAATGTGGATAGTATATGTGGAGTACAACGAATTGGCGAAATGAACGAATAATACAACAGCAAATACAAGAATTTGCCTTTAATTTGATTATTTCGTTAATTCGCTGTACTCTCCACCATTCTATTCAAGCTAAATAGTTAAAAAGATTAAAAATAATTTAACAAGAAAAAATATATCTTGTGGAAAAAATTCAAATTTTTCTGAGTCAATAAAACAAATGACCTTTAATAAAGGTTATCATAAATCATATAATACTTTGTATTTAAAGTATTTATCTTAAAAACACTCCATAAAAGGAATAACATAAAACTTAATTTCATCAAAATATTAGCTAGTTTTTAAGATTCCATAAATAGCGTGCATTTTTACCTTTATCAATTAAATAATTATAAAAGTTTTTTATATTAACATTTGCGAGTAGCACTCAATGGCATTGACGATGGTGCATGGGAACCAAAAATATCTTAAAAATTTTGAACTTTATCCAAACGGGAAACGCTATATAACTACTTACCTAACAAATAATATTAAAATGATATACGAAAAAAAATATACATGGTAAACTATTATTAAATATAATAAGTATTTGACATATGAAAAAAATCTTTAAAACTTAGTTATATATTGTCTGAGTCGATAAAAAATCAGAATATCACCAATATGGATATATAATCGAAATCTGAGTTCTACATTTGATTTTACCTTTCACAACTGCTTATTTAAGATTATCAAAATTTAAAGTATTTGAATTATATAATGGAGATTTTGAATGACAATTGATATTGCACGTGAATTCTTAGGTTGGTGTTCCATAATTAATCTGGGATTGCTGTTATGGTGGGTTTTATTTTTCATATTTGCTCATGATTTTATGTTCCGACTGCACAGAAAATGGTTTCACCTGTCAGTAGAAAATTTTGATACTATTCATTATGCTGGTATGGCATTTTTTAAAATAACTATCTTTATCTTTAATATTGTCCCGTATTTAGTATTGCTGATTATAGTGAACTGAACATAATTCATGTAAAATTACATTTTACTAACCAAACCTAGAGAATTTAAGCATAGTTTATCCGATTACAAACCATAAAATTATTGATTATAAAAATCAATTAAACCAATTAGGTAGCAATAGAATACCTTTTTTATTTGTCATAGATTTTGAGGTAGAAAATTTTTATATTACTCCTCTTGCAAAATTAGATAACAATATATTGTTTTCGATTGATGGGTTTAACAATTATAATTATCAAGCAAATTATTCATCAATAAAAAAAAATCCCGTTAGTTTAGAAATATATACGTTAGCTTTTGAGCGTGTTATTCAAGAGATGAAAGTTGGTAATACTTATATGCTCAATTTAACATTTCCTACCTTAATAGAAACCAACTTATCATTAGCCGAGATTTTTTTAAGTAGCAAAGCCCCTTTCAAACTTTATTTTCGAGATAAATTCATCACTTTTTCGCCAGAACGATTTATTAAAATTGAAAATAATTTGATTAAAACTTATCCAATGAAAGGGACGATTGATGCTTCATTGCCTAATGCTAAAGAAACAATTCTAGCTAATGAAAAAGAGCAAGCAGAGCATAATATGGTAGTAGATTTACTCAGAAATGACTTATCTATTGTAGCAAAAAAAGTTATGGTTGATAAATTTAGATATGTAAATCAGATAACTGCTGGTTCTAAAATATTATTGCAGGTTAGTTCTGAGATTAGTGGAGTTTTGGAGCAAGATTGGCACCAGAAAATTGGTGATATATTACTGCCTTTGTTACCAGCCGGTTCAATTTCAGGTACTCCTAAAAAAAATACAATTAAAATTATTAAAACTGTTGAAGGTTATCAGCGGGGATTTTTTACTGGTGTATTTGGATATTTTGATGGTAATAAATTGGACAGTGCAATAATGATACGCTTTATAGAAAAAATTGGGAACCAATTGATTTATAAAAGTGGAGGTGGTATTACGATAGATAGTAAAGCGGAAACAGAATATAAAGAAATGTTGGATAAGGTTTATATTCCATTTTAAGTTTCCAAATAAAAATTAACAGTTTGAATTACAACAGTTATTTCCTTAACTTAATAACAGTAAAACTAGAGTTTGAAAACGATTAATATTGTAAATTTTTTTGGCTGTTTATGTTGTTTTCATAATTTATATATTTTACTCTGATAAACAATTGGTTAAGGTAACCACACAAAATTACCCCTACAAATTCATTACGTAGGGGCAATCCTTTATGGTTGCCCTATTTTACTAATAGTATATATTTCCAAATATAATTTTATAAAACTGAATGAATTACGATGCTGCTGCTATAGAAGTCCTAACTGGACTAGAACCTGTCCAAAAACGGCCGGGTATGTATACTGATACCACCCGTCCCAACCATCTAGCCCAAGAAGTAATAGATAACAGCGTTGATGAAGCCATAGCCAAACACGCTAATCAAATTGACGTAATACTACATGCTGATAACTCCCTAAGTGTGCGTGATAACGGGCGTGGAATGCCAGTCGACATCCATCCCGAAGAAGGAGTTAGCGGAGTCGAAGTAATCCTGACCAGACTCCATGCTGGTGGTAAATTCTCCAACAAAAACTACCAATTCTCTGGAGGTTTACACGGAGTCGGAGTATCAGTAGTTAATGCCTTGTCCAACAACCTAGAAGTTACCATTAAACGCAATGGCCAACTTTATCAAATGTCATTTGCCAATGGTGATAAGACTTCAGAGCTGAATGTTAGTGGCAAAGTAGGCCAACGCAATACTGGTACAACCATCAGATTTTGGCCTAACCCCAAGTATTTTGACCACCCTAACTTTGCCATTTCCCAGCTTACCCATGTGTTGCGAGCTAAAGCTGTACTCTGTGCCGGTTTGACCATTACTTTTGAAGATGAACATACTGGTAATAAACTAAAATGGCTGTATGAAGATGGACTTACTACTTATCTATTGGATGAATTGGGCAATGTGGAAAGCTTACCAGCCACTCCATTTATTGGTCATTTTGCCGCTGCAACCGAAGCTGTAGACTATGCGTTGCTATGGCTGCCAGAAGACAATTTATTGACCGAAAGCTATGTTAATTTAATTCCGACTACTCAAGGTGGAACCCATGTCAACGGTTTACGCAGCGGATTATTAGATGCCGTGCGAGAATTTTGTGACTATCGTAACTTATTACCCCGTGGAGTTAAATTAACCCCAGAAGATGTTTGGGAACGTTGTGCTTATGTATTATCGGTTAAAATAGCTGAACCTCAATTCTCCGGTCAAACTAAAGAACGTCTATCTTCCCGTGCTTGTGCTAAGTTCGTATCTGGAGTGGTGCGAGATGCTTTCTCCCTGTGGTTAAATCAACATGTTGAATTGGGCGAACAAATTGCTGAATTGGTGATTAACAATGCTCAAAAACGGTTACGGGCGGGGAAAAAAGTTACTCGTAAAAAAGCTACCAATGGTCCAGCTTTACCAGGTAAATTAGCTGATTGTACCTTACAAGATGTTAATAAAACTGAATTATTTCTGGTGGAAGGAGATAGTGCAGGTGGTTCCTGTCGACAAGCTCGGGATCGGAATTTTCAGGCGGTAATGCCATTGCGGGGTAAGATTTTAAATACATGGGAAGTAGATACTAATCAAGTACTTGCATCACAAGAAGTCCATGATATAGCGGTTGCTTTGGGCATCGATCCAGGTAGTGATGATTTGACTGGGCTACGTTATGGCAAAATATGTATTCTGGCTGATGCAGATTCTGATGGAGCTCACATTGCCACTTTGCTATGTGCCTTATTTTTCAAACATTTTTATAAATTAGTAGCTGAAGGACATGTTTACATTGCCACTCCACCTTTATATCGAATTGATATTGGTAAAAATATTTATTACGCTTTAAATGAAGATGAAAAAAAAGGAATTTTAGATCGGATTGCAGCTGAGAAAAAGCGTGGTTTAATTGATGTGCAACGTTTTAAAGGACTAGGAGAAATGAATCCATTACAATTACGGGAAACTACCATGTCGCAAGATACTCGGCGTTTAATTCGTCTTAATGTTGATGATGGTGAAAAAAATGAAACTGTTATGAACATGTTATTAGCTAAAAAACAAATAGCGGCTCGCAAAGCTTGGTTGGAAAATAAGGGTAATCTAGCAGTAGTTTAACACGTAAATAATGTTATTATGATATATAAATTTATGCAGGATGCCGAGATAAATGATACTGGAAAAACTCTGTAGTAGATTTTTTTTTATAAATAATATAAAATACTCAATCGTTAATTTAACCTAAAGGTAAGTTTATTATGCAAATGTTAAAACTAATTCTAGCAATATCCATAATTACATTTTTGTTAGGAGCTTGTACAACTAGTAGTTCTGGTAGAATCTATAGTGCAAAAGATGCATTACAAGTTGAAGATGTGGAAGAAGGTGTATTGGAAAGTGTTGAACTAGCTATGATTAGGAAAGATGGAACTATAGTTGGTACAGCTGGAGGTACCGTTCTTGGTGCTATTGCTGCTAGTACAATCGGTGGCGGAACAGGTAAACAAATTGCTACTGTTGGTGGTGCTGTTATAGGTGGTTTATTAGGCCATTATTTTGAACAGGGTATTACTGATAAGAACGCATTGAAATTGGTGATAAAATTAGACAGTGGTGAAAAAGTTGTGATTATCCAAGAAGCTGATGTTTCTTTTCAGAAAGGTGAACGAGTTAACGTTTTCAGTAGTCGTAACAATAATACCAAAAGAGTTTCAAAATTGTAGCCTATCATCGGGAATTCAATCCCGACACTTAAGTTAACCAATATGCACAGCTATGGAACGTCGTCCACCCATATGACGATGCTCCCATAGAAAAATTCCTTGCCAAGTTCCTAATGCTAGTTTACTATTTATTATAGGAATTGATAAATTAGTTGCGGTTAAAGTAGCTTTAATATGAGCTGGCATATCATCTGTACCTTCAAGCCTATGAGTATACAATAAATCTCCTTCCGGCACTAAGCGGTTCAACCAAGCTTCTAAATCTCTTTTAGCTGATGGATCGGCATTTTCTTGAATAAGCAAACTAGCTGATGTATGTTGAACAAATAATGTGCATAATCCTTCTGTAATTCCAGAATTATTAACAATAGTGATTACTTGTTGAGTAAATTCAAATAATCCTTGATGATCTGCTTGTACGTTTATAATTGGCATATTTTTTAGTAAATCTAAACTTTCGGTAGGTCTGCAAGATAAATCTTGGACTCCTAAAGAGTGTTTTGGGGTTGTTTTGATTGGTGGGCGGAATCTATTTTAATTCTTACTTATTGATAGACGTTCGGGAAGATATTATTCAATAAGTGAGAATATAATTTTTAGTGTTATCCCTCCATATATTTCAATTTTTCCTGTTATTTCAAAAAATAAATTTAACTTTTTTAATATCCATTCCAAATTGAACTTAAGAAGGATAATGAATTATTAGTAATAACTATTTATTTTAAAAATAAAAAATATTTTAAGAGTTATAAGTTATTGACTAATTACAACTTATTATACCTGAGAAATGAAAAATTTTCAAATAAATATCTATTTGATTTTAAAAGATAATTTTCTAATGAGTTGTTAATGCTATCATATCTTTTTTTTCTATCAACTGCAATAAATATTTTATATACTTGAAATTAAGATATTTTTTGATTATGTGTACACAATCAAATGAACCAAACCACCGATGACCTAATTGCAGAAGCTCATGCCAACAGGCAGAGTGAAGAATACCCTGATAGTCAAATGCTATTGCACAATTTACCAGTTCTATTGAGGGGATTGTGTGATTTTGTTTTAACTGAGGAAAGTGGTAAAATATAAATTTAGGGTTGGAGTATCTCGCCGAAGAGGTTCTATTCTTGTCAATAGTGCGTACACCTCGCAAATGGATAGTCGTTACGGAATCCTCAAAGGAAAACGTAGTGGAGATTC
>DAOUSR010000253.1 GCA_030627125.1 Thioploca sp. | reverse complement strand
GACTCAATAAACTCGCTATCATAAACTACAATATTTCTACCCTTATGAGGACTGTTTTTAGCTACCACTTTTATCAGTTTAGTCTTCATGCCTTGAGCCTTATCAATAAACGATGTAAGCTCTTTTGGAGGCCAGTTAACTGCCACGCTCTGTAAAGAAGCATGTTTCATATCTAAAAGATCAGCCAGCCCCCCGTTCACTAAGCACTGCCGAGCCATCACTCAACACATACGCATCACACTTAACTCCAGGGATTAATTTCAGTTTGCCATAATGGACTGCTTCTGGTTCCGTAATTGGTTGGGAAATATCAGTATAACCAACATTATACAGTTTGATAACTTTACCAATTTTAGCGTTGGTGAAAGATAAATAGCCAAAACATAATTTGTAGGATCTGAGCTTCCTCTCGTCAGCCTACAAGCTGTTTTAACTTATATTTAAACGCTGAATATTACCAAAAACTCGGTAAAAATTATTAGCTTCTCTTATTTCATCTACAACAAACAATGCTCCTTCTTCTCTCAAATTGTGAGGAAATTGTACATTCCAATCTTGGTTATATTCGGGAGAAATTTCAAGTTTAAATTGACCATTTTCCTGCCGACATTTGACCGCAAGAGAAATTACTTTAACTCTTAATTTATTTCCCTCACGTACACATTTCAGTAAAACTCCTTCTTCAGGATTGGTAATAGTTTCTAATGCGGTGGTATTAGAAGTAGAAATTGGTTTAGGGGCTTTTATATTTTTACGTTTAGGTAAATTGCCTTTTTGGGCTGCCTTAATTGCAGTTTCACTAGCATCAATGCAAGCTAAAGAACCATCAGTGGTTACAATATAAACTTTATTTTCCAAATATTGCATAGAATAAGCAGAACCACAACCTGTACCCAATTTCCATAGGCGTTTCCCATCTTTACTGAAACAATATATGGAGGAATGATTATCACCAGCGAAAACATAATTTTCAGAAGTTGCACAAGAATAAACTGCCGCATCACAAGCATATACTTGTTCTACATGACCATCTTTCTTATTGATGGCATATACTTTTTTATCTGTAGTTCCAGCATAAACAGATTGTTTTTCTTGCCAACCAAATAATACCGCACCTTTAGTATGCGTGTCCCATATTATATTTGCATTTTTCTTACTAGAATAAGCAGTTACGCCACTACTATGGCCATGAAAAACTTGATCAGTATCACAACGTACCATCCAACCAGAATCGCCTTGACTTTTTCGTTGCCATAAATCTTCATTTTCATGGTTAGTAATCATAATCGTGCCACCAGCATCGGACACTCCTAACGAGGCATTGTGAATATCCAGCCAAAAAATATCAATATTTGCTGAAATTTCATAGGTTAAACGTGGTAATTTACCAGTTAAGTCATATACACAGCCATCATCACAACCAGCATAAATCCATATATCATCAGCGACAATACATTTAACTCCATCAGGTAAACGGTATTGATTTAAAATATTAGCCTCATGGTCTAAGACAAATACGCTACCATTTTGATTACCGACTAGACAACAGTTCGAGTCAATAAAGATTCCGAAGGCAGGAGCTCCAGAAGAAAATTTCCATAACAGTGGGGAAGGTTTAGCAACAGAACGTTTACTATCAATTTGACGACGAGTAATAGGTCTTTTTTTACGTACTCCTTTGACTGATTCTTCATAGCCTTTTTTTAACTTTTGTTTAATCTTTTTCTCAGCTGCAGCTTTGGCTTTTTCTGGAGTTGGATAAGCTGTGGTGGTAGTTTGTCCAATTGTGCCAATACGACCATAGCTAATAGTAACCTCTGTATCATCAACAATTACTTCATAATATTTGTGTGATGCACCATCGTCTTCGGATAATTCAAGATAAAATTTTTGCATTTTGTTTCCCTAAAATAATTCAAGGTTCTGAGTTAATACCATTTTATTTAACTTCAAGCTCGTAGACTGTGCTGACGAAAGAAAGCCCAGCTTTAATTGGTTGTGTAAATCAACTCGTAAGTCGTATATATAGCAAAGCTAGTGTAAAATGTAATTTGCTCGAGTAGACCTTGTGAACTTCCCCCATTCTTTAAAAATAAAAATTTACCAATGTGCTAACAATTTTTGGGTTTTTTGCTTATAAGCAATAACCCTTTTAACTGCTTGTGCTTTGGTAATCTTACCTTTCGGATTCTCCCTTAACTTATCAAAACGCCTATATTGTGTTCATGCCTTATCGCTCACGTTTAGCACCCTACATATACACCTTACGAGTTAATCTATCTGGTTCCTCCAACACCATAAAGTTATTGTCAACAAGGTCAAAACCAATAACTCGTGAATTTGTCCCTTTTTCGTCCGTACATATGACAATAATATTATCAACACCTGTCATCATTATCCTATCTGTGTTTAAAAAACTATCTTCATTAAAATTCCATAGACTTAAAAATCGGTTTTTTGTTAAAATAATATCTGCAAAAATATGTTCCTCATAATACAAAAAATCGGACATTTTTTTAACATCAGGAATTTGCAAAAATTTAGCTGCATATTTTTCT
>DAOUSR010000201.1 GCA_030627125.1 Thioploca sp. | reverse complement strand
TAAAAATACGCTAACAAAAGTTGTTTCCATAAAGAAAAGATTGAATATAGCACCTAAAATACCGCCAAATAACATGGCAAGTAAAATAGTAGTAGTTAAGTTCTTTGATTGCATTTTTAGTTATCCAAATGATAAATGTTAAAAAAATCTAAAAAGTTATATAAATTTTTTTAAGGTGTTATAATTAATTCCAGATTGAAATTTGTTAGTTAATTATACTAAATAATAAGATGAAAGCAGTTAAGACGGAGATTTTAAATAAAGTAGTTGTCAACAAATACAATAATTCCAACAATTAATTATACCTCAAAAGGAAAATTTATGAAAATTAGTACCAAATTATCCATGTCGTTTATGCTGATTGCAATTATATTTATAATCGCCGGCGTAACTTTTTTATTTGAAAGCCAAAAGGCTCTTTCCCAAGCAGCTTTTAATCAACTGAAAAGTGTTAGAGCTGATAAAAAAACTCAGGTTGAAGCTTTTTTTATGGAACGTAAGTCTGATACCAAAATACTTGCAAATACCGTAGCTCTTTTCCAGCAACAAGCTTTTCAAAATTTGGAGTTAATTAGGGATACTAAAAAACACCAATTAGAACAATATTTTCAAGAACGTATCCATGATATTACCGTAGCGGCAACAACTTCATTAATCTCCCAAGCACTTGTTCAATTTGAAGCAGCATTACATTCCGAAGCAAAAAAGCAATCAGCCTTGAAAGAAAAATTTAATTCTGAATTGAAAGTATTTATTAAACAACAAAATTATAGTAATTTATTCTTAGTTGCTACAGATGGAGATATAGTTTATACGACTTTGGAACAAGTTAAGCTAGACACTAATTTATTAACTAGTGATTTGCTTAAAACCAGTCCTATAACTCGTGCATTTAAAAAAGGTTTGCAACAAGTTGCACTCCAAGATTTTTCACCATGTATTTTATTAAATAAAGAGAAACAAGTAGCATTTCTTGCCGCACCAATATTTCAAGCGAATAAACTTATTGGAGTTTTGATCCTGTCTATATATCCTGAACAGATAGATATTCTGGCCCAACAACATACAGATAAAAAAGTTTATATAGTAGGAGAAGTAAATGGTAAAACTAGTTTGCGTGGTGACAGAATAGTCAAGAATGTTAATATAATTGATATTAATGTAGCACTCACTGGACATTCTGCTACAATAATTAATACTAACAATATTAATAATTTAACAATAACCAGTTATACCAAATTAAATATTCTCAACCTAAATTGGGCTATTATTGTTACTGCTGGATTGGAAAAGTCTTTAACTCTAATTGAAATGGGAAAAAAAATCAATTACTTGACGGAATATGTTGCCGAATATGGTTATTACGACGCATTTTTAATTCATCCACAAGGCCAAATTTTTTATACAGTTGCCCACGAAGCAGATTACAATACCAATATAATATCTGGCAAATATGCTAGTTCTCAGCTAGGTTTTTTAGTGCGAAAAGTTATCAAAACTAAAACTATAGGTATTAGTGATTTTGCTCCTTACGAACCTAGTCATGGTAGACCAGCAGCTTTTATTGCCCAGCCACTTATCATTGATAATGAAGTTAAAATGGTAATAGCATTACAAATAAGTGATGTGGAATTAAGCAAAATTATGCAACAACGTGTGGGAATGGGAGACACAGGAGAAGCTTATTTGGTTGGTAGCGATAATTTAATGCGTTCTAACTCCTTCCTAGACCCATTAAACCATTCGATTAAAGCTTCTTTTGCTAATCCGGCTAAGGGTAGTATTGATACCGAAGCAGTTAAAGCTGCATTAGCTGGAGAAACTGGTAGCAAAATTATTCATGATTATCGTAATTCCCTAGTTTTATCAGCTTATACGCCAATTAAAGTAGGCGATACCACTTGGGCATTACTAGCGGAAATCGATAAATCTGAAGCATTTGTAGAAATTAATAAACTTAGATTATGGTTAGGAGGAGTAATTTTATTAGGCTTAATTGTTATTATTAGCATTTCTCTGCTATTTAGTCGTAGTATTAAACAACCATTGAATAATTTAGTTGCTATTTCGAAAAATATTGCTGCTGGTAATTTAAACAATGATATTATCACTACTAGGAAAGATGAAATTGGCCAATTATTACAAGCATTTGCCAATATGCAAAACCAATTGCATAGCATTTTATCTTCAATTACCCAAGTTGCAATTATTGTTGATGCTTCAGCGGAAGAAATTTCCCAAGGTAATATCAGTCTAAGTCAACGTACCGAACAACAAGCCGCTTCTTTGGAAGAGACTGCTGCCAGCATGGAACAAATGACCAGCACGGTACAACAAAATGCGGATAATGCCAAAATGGCCAGCCAATTAGCAATTAGCTCTAAAGATAATGCTACCAAAGGTGGCGAAGTGATAAATAACGCCATTACTGCCATGAATAAAATCAACACTAGCAGTAAAAAAGTAACTGAAATTATAGAAGTTATTAATGATATAGCATTTCAGACTAATTTATTAGCTTTAAATGCAGCAGTTGAGGCAGCTAGGGCTGGTGAACAGGGACGTGGATTTGCTGTAGTTGCTGCCGAAGTACGTAATTTAGCTCAACGTAGTGCTACCTCTGCCAAAGAAATTAAAAATTTAATTGAAGACAGTGTAAATAGAGTAGATGAAGGGACACTATTAGTTAATAAATCTGGCCAAACTTTAGAAGAAATTGTAATTTCCGTAAAGAAAGTTAGTGATATTATCTCGGAAATTGCAGCGGCTGGGCAAGAACAATCTTCCGGTATTACCCAAGTTAATAAAGTTATAGCCCAAATGGATGATATGGTGCAACAAAATGCGGCCTTAGTTGAAGAAGCCGCTGCCGCTAGTGAATCCTTAAAAGGCCAAGCAAGTAACCTTAAGGAACAAATAGCTTTTTTTAATGTTGGCGAGATAAATTTACATAAACCTAAATATGTATCTATAACTAGGAAGCAAAAAGTTAATCCAAAAGTTGATGAAGATGGATGGGAAGATTTTTAGTCCCATAAAATTTTACCGATGGCTAGTTTCATCATGAATTTAGTTTCTAACCCAGAAGGGAGTTAAATATGAATAGCCACCGATAAAATCGGTGGAGATAAGTTGGTAAAACAGCTATTACTTTCCAACCATTTTATTTAAATCATTTATAACAGTATTGGTATGTGAACGCATTTTAGCTTGCTTTTTTATATCGTTTATAGAATGATTTCCTGATTGAGAATTATTTCTTGGTTGCTCTAAATTAACTGCTAACCATTTAGAATGTTCTTCTATTAAAGTTTTACTGACCTCTTGCACCATTTTAATACATTCATCGGTGTGTATCATGCTTCCACTACTAGGCATCTGGTTTACTACTTCCCCATCAACTGGTCGGTATACTTCTTCTCTGACTGTAACAATTTCTTGCGAAGTCCGTTGCATGAGATGTTTTTTGATTTTTGGAAAGTATTTCAACATTATATAACCTAGAACACTAATTATAAGCACCGCAATGATCGCAACTACCACTAATGTGATTGTCATACTTTTAATCTGTTCTCTAATTGCCGTTTCTTTCTTGGCAACTGCTCCATTAATATCATCCAAATAGAATCCAGTGCCTAACATCCAACCTAATGGCTCATACAACTTTATATATGATAATTTAGCCACTTTTTCATTGCTATTTGGTAACTTAGCTGTATTATTAGTATAGAAACAACTACCATTTTGTTGCTTGCAAGATTTTAAAATAGAGTCATAATATTGTTTAACTTTTCCGGATAAATTATTGTCTTCAAGTGCAAAATCATCAGAGTTTACCAACATTTTAAGTCTAGGTTTAGTAGCGGCAATCCAAAAGTTTCCAATACCATTGGTATAACGCATTTTTCTAATATCATCCTTACTTTTTTCAATCGAATCATCAATTGCATTATCAACATAAATAGCAGTGCCAATTATCCAATTCCAATCTTCAAATAATCTAACGTAAGCCAACATTGGCATGTCACTAATTACACCGTTTGGAGTTGTTTTCGGCCATAAATAATCAATAAAACCTTTACCATGATTGTAACAAATTTCTACAGCAGCTTGATAGATATTTTGTTCTTTACCTAACGCACTGTTATATTTAGGGTTATCTAATATTGTTCCATTTAAATTTGATTCCAGAGGGTGCATGATCATTTTTGGATATGGGTCACTAGTATCGCTAATCCAAACATAACCGTTACCATTATTATAACGCAGTTTAGCTACTTCTTTTGCTGCTTGTTCTAACGCTTCGGAAAGTTCTAAACCTTCTAATTTAACTGCTTCCGCTTTAGTCTTAAGAATGCTTTCTGCAATATCTACAATATTAGTCAATTGCTGACCATAATTATTCGCTAAGTACTGCTTATCCATAGCATTTTTATAATTGGTGTCTAGTGTTACATAAGCAATGTCAACATATTCTTTCAAAGATTGCTTAACTCGATTAATTTCTTCCTGTTTGTATTGTTCAACTTCATATTGGCCGGATTTGTTTATGTGATATAAGACAAATGGCAACATAATAAATAATGCGATGATAAAACAAAACATTACTAGTAAAGTAATTTTATTGGTTACGTTCATTGATTAATCTCTATAATTTATGACTTGTTCTTATTTTAACTCATGTGAAGAATGAAATAAAGTAAGTCAGGATTTTTTCTCGCTAGAAAAATAATATATTACGATCTATTAATTATCATATAGCATTTCCCAATTTAATAGAATATATCAACACGAATTAAATGACTGATATTTATCTTGAAGTTCATTAAGAATTAAGAATTAAAATGTTCCACTTAAATTTTTTAAACTACTATTGCCAATTTCCTATCAGTAAAAATGAAGCCCAGCAATATTCTATAAATATTTTTCCCTTCTGTACACATTTTTTAAACTAATTACCTTATTTTACATATAATTTTGCTGGGCTTTCTAACGTCAGTCCAACCTACGTGCTTTAGTATTGTTCTAAGTGTGAATAAGGATAAAGGATATTGTTTCGGGAATGTAGAGAAGCGGATTTCCCGAAACCAAATAAGATTATGCCCGTGTGTAGTATAGTAATCAAATAACTATTTTCCAAATTCTGGAATAGTCTTTGAGAATTCTATTTTTATATATTTTTATGAAAAAACAATATGTTATGAATAATTACCATACAGCCTTTCGTTCTTCCATAATTTACCTTATCAAATTTTAGTATCAAAGAATGATTATATTCTTTGCTTGTGATTAATGTCAAATTGCAACCTATTAATAATTGCCAAACATCTCCCCCACATGATAAACTGATTTCTTTTGTGAGGTTAATAACTATGCACAAGTTTTCTAAGCTCTGCATTGCAATTGGTTTAACAATAAGTTTGCCTAGTAATGCAGCAAATTATGTTTATGATGATCTTAATCGTCTTAC
>DAOUSR010000081.1 GCA_030627125.1 Thioploca sp. | reverse complement strand
CCAGAAGCTGAAGTTGTTCCAGAAGCTGAAGTTGTTCCAGAAGCTGAAGTTGTTCCAGAAGCTGAAGTTGTTCCAGAAGTTCAACCAGTTGTAGTTATTGGTACTGAACCAGAAATTCCAAAAGGTGTTGAAGAAGCTACTTTTTCATCTGAAGTTTCTGAAGAAGAAGCAACTCAAGTTCAAGAGCAACTTGCTACAGTTGATGATGTTGAAGGTGAAACAGAAGTTTTAGGTGAAATTCAACTTCCTGGAGAAGCAGCAGAAATTAATGGTGAAAGCATTAATCTTACAGCTGAAATGACTGTTGCAGCAGATGAAAAAGGCGATATTTATGCCTCTGTAGATAGTGCTGCTGTTAGTGAAACTGTAGAAGATGTAACTGAAGAAGCTCCTGTTGAAACTGCTGGCCCAACTGTAACTTTGAATGGTGGAACATTAACTATAAGAGGCATTGATGTTGATGGTGTACTATATGATGTCGTATTAGAAGCAGTTAATGACGAAGGAACCATATTTAAAGTGGTAAGTCTTGAACTTTCTGTTGTTGAAGAAACTTCTGCTACTGTAGAAGTAGTAACCGAAGAAACTCCTGCTGAAGTATAATTTATTATAATTGTTCCCAATCGTAAAGGTTGGGAATATATTAATTGTTCATCAGGTAAATCAGAAAACATCATAGCATCCTCAATACAAAAATATGTGGTAGTCCTAAATAATGTAGTGATTACTTAAAAAAACTTGCTAGGTTTCAAAAGCAGGTTTAACACTACTAGGACTAGCAATTTTATTAGATAATAATTTACTATGCAACCCTACCACGTCCAATTTTCTGAGTAATCCGATCCAAAATAATCGCCAAAATAACAATTGCTATCCCAGCCTGAAAACCCATTCCTGGCTTCAAACGCTGGATTGCAGTCCAAACTTCACCACCCAAACCACCAGCCCCAATCATTGCCGCAATAACCACCATCGACAACGCTAACATAATAGTCTGATTAATTCCAGCCATAATTGTAGGAATTGCCAGTGGCAACTGTACCTTAAATAATTTTTGGGTTTTAGTAGAACCAAATGCATCAGCCGCCTCTACCAGCTCAGGAGAAACCTGCTTAATTCCCAAACAAGTCAACCTAATCGTTGGTGGCATTGCAAAAATCACTGTGGAAAAAATTGCCGATACCGTTCCTAAACCAAAAAATGGAATCGCCGGAATTAAATACACAAAAGCGGGCATAGTTTGCATTAAATCCATCAACGGCATAATAATACGATTCGCTAACTTAGAAACTGCCGCTAAAATCCCAGTTGGAATTGCTATCAATATTGCGATAAAAGTAGCTACTATCACTAAAGTCAAAGTTTCCATAGTAGATTCCCACAATCGTAAATTCCACAACAAACTCAAACCTAAAACAGTAAAAATCCCCATTTTATAACTGGCCAATCGCCAAGCAATCAATGCAAAAATAATAATCATAACCCAAGGCGGAAAGTACATTAAACCTTCCACTATATGATCAATGCCATCTTCCAAATGACGGCTAACAATTTTAGTCAAAAACGAAAAATTATCGGTTAAAAAATCCAAACCGTCATCAATCCAATGGTCTAACGGTAATTTAGGTATATCTTCCATGTTGATTTTTTCCATAATCTCAGATAATTCTCAATGCTTAATGAAAAAACCTATTTTAAATAAGAAGCATTATAATTTTAGGTTTTAATTAAGCATTAAGAATTAAGAATTATTTAAGTGCTGCTAATACATTGTGATGATTAACTATTCCTAACAGTTTATGTTGTTCATTTACAATTGGTAATTGCCAACGCCATTCAGCTAGAATAGAAATTAAAATTTTAAGAGAATCATTGATAGTTGCAGTTGGTACATCTGTTTCTATCAAATTTGCTATAGTTTGCTCATTACGAGAAATCGCAATCTGTATTCCTTCCATACTAACTGTTCCTAGTAAAGTATTATCCGATTTTACTACTAGAATACGAGTAAGACAATTATCTTGCATATTAGTAAAAATAGCTTGAGGAGAATCGGTAGGAGAAGCAATTATATCAGTTGAAATAAGGATTGAACGAGCTGTTAGTATTTTTGATTTATCAACATTTTCTATAAATTTCTGCACATATTCATTAGCTGGTGATAACACAATTTCTTCTGGCGTACCAATTTGAACTATTTGTCCATCTTTCATCAATACAACTCGATTGCCTATTTTCAAAGCTTCATCTAAATCATGAGTGATGAATAAAATAGTTTTATGCATCCGAGCTTGTAAAGTCAGTAATTCATTTTGCATGTCCCCACGTATCAATGGGTCTAAAGCACTAAAAGCTTCATCCATCAATAAAATATCTGGTTCTACCGCCAATGCCCTAGCTAATCCAACTCGTTGTTGCATACCACCACTGAGTTGACTAGGTTTTGCAACTTCCCAGTCTTCCAAACCTACTAATTTTAAAGCAGAGCGGGCTTTTTCATAACGCAATTCTTCATCCATGCGTTGGATTTCTAAACCAAAAGCAACGTTGTCGAGAACATTACGATGCGGAAATAAGGCAAAATGTTGAAATACCATCCCAAATTTTTGCCGCCTTAACTCTAACAAAGCATTGCGATCCAAAGTACTAATATCTGTTCCATTGATAAATACTTGGCCTTTGCTAGGCTCTACAAGGCGATTAATACAACGAATTAAAGTAGATTTCCCACTACCAGATAAGCCCATTACCACCAAAATTTCACCTTGAGATATAGTAAAATTAATATCCGCCAGTCCAACTATTTGACCAGTTTTGTTAAAAATTTCATCTTTACTAATACCTTTATCCAATAATCGCAAAGCTTTTTCTTGATGTGAACCAAAAATCTTAGTTAAGTTGACAACATTGATTTTTTCCATTTAAGATGGTTTTCTAAAATGTAAAATTCCCCAAACTAAATAACCTTTTTTGCCGCTCTCAATCCAATGGTTAAGACCAACTTTCATTCGTTCTAAATAGTCTTGACTACATACTTTAAGCATTTCAGCATAACGATTTTCTAATTCTTGCAAAACATGACGGTAATGATTAATTAATTGTTCTGTCATTTCAATAATTTGTATTTTTTCAAACCCAAGTGTTGCGGCTGTTTGAGTATAGAAATCTATTGAACCCATTGAATCAAGAAAAATTCTATCTAAAACTGGCTGCAATACTCCGGCTGGACAATCATCACTTTGCATGGGGTCAGTAAATATAAAATCCCCACCTGGTTTTAATACTCTAAATACTTCTGCTAAAACTTGCTGTCGATTGCCACTGTGTAGAATAGCATCCTGCGATAATACTAAATCATATTGTTCCGCTTCGGCTGGAATTGCTTCAAAACTACCATCAATAATTTTAATTTTGTCTGTTAGGTCTTGACTTAATTGGCGATTCCGTTGATTTTGGGATTCACTCAAATTTAAACAATCAATCTGACTGTTAGTTGTTCTAACCAAATGTCTAGCAGTACCTCCATAACCAGAACCAATATCCAAAACTTTGGTGGTATTATTTAAATTCATTAAACTTGCCAAACGATATACAGTTCTGCGACTAGCTTCAAAAATAGAATCATGTTCTGTTTCGTATAATCCTATATGAATATCTTCTCCACCCCAAATAGTTGCATAAAAATTATCAGCATCATTACTGTTATAATAAGTACGAGCAATCTCTACTTTGGTCGAATAACTCATTCTTCTTCCTCTAATTCATATTTTTTATCAGCAACATGGATAAAAAAATCTGGTTCGTCACCGTGATAAGTTTCTTTAAAATCACCATAAGTAGTTATAGTTTGAAAACCAACTTCTTTCATAAGGTTATGAACATAATTTTTACGTAGTGGATACATATTAAGATGGAAAACAGACTGATCGGGAAATTCATAACGAAATCTGGCTAATCCTTCATCTACATATTCTGGTTCAGCTTTTACATTTTCTCCACAATAATAATAAACATGTTTAGAAGAAAAACCTTGATCGAGGATACTATCATAGTTACGTTGATCTAAAATTAGAATACCGTCATGTTTTAAGGCAGCATAAAATTCTGCTAAAGTTTTACGGCGAGCTTTTTCGGTAAATAAATGAGTGAAAGAATTACCTAAACAAATAATGGCATCAAATTTTTCATGTATATCTCGAGTTAACCATCTCCAATCCGTATGTACAGTGCGTAAAATTTTATCTTTTTTTCTAGCATTTTCAAATGCTTTAGCTAACATAAATGGACTACCATCTGCACTGACAACATCGAAATCATTTTCTAGCAGATGTACAGAATGAAAACCAGTACCAGTTGCTGCATCCAAAATTCGTTTTGCTCCTTTTTTCCTTAAAACATCGATAAAAAAATGTCCTTCACTCTCTGCTCTTGCATTCCAATCTATCAACTGATCCCAGCGTTCTACAAGGCTTTCAATATATTCAGCTTTATATTGGTCTGTTTCACGGACAGCGACTGGATTAGAACCATAGTCCTGTTTTTGAGTCATAAAAAATTCCTGTTGGTGAAAAAGATAGTAAATCATCCAATCTTAGATTGATTTTAAACTTTGCTTATATTTGGTTTTTGAAATCTAATTTATAGCAATTCGTAATTATGAATGCTTAACTTTTTAATTAATTTCAATGTAAATAACTTAATTCGTATTATATAATATATTATGCAAAATAAATTACTATCATAAATAATAGTTAAAATATATATTAAAAATGTGTAACATTAAAATTATAGGTTATTGTATAGTTATAAATCAAATTTAGGAAATATCAAAAAATTATGTTATAATATATAGTTCAAAATTTAGATTATTCATAAATTAAACTTTCTAGATGAAAAAACTATTATTTATATTGGCTATGTTAATCATATCTGGTTGCAGTATGTTTTCTAGTGTACTGCCAACTACTAAATCAGGTCAGATTGTTAAACCAGATACTGTTCAAATTAATAAACCAACTCCTGAAGAAATCTATCAATCTGCACTTGAATTTTATAATAAAGATTATTTTATTCAAGCTAGCCAAGAATTTTTGCAAGCTGCACAGCAAGGTCATTCACAATCACAATTTCGTTTAGCTAAAATGTATTATGATGGTAAAGGGGTAGATAATAATAACTATTCTGCTGAAGCTGCAACATGGTATCGAAAAGCTGCTGAACAAGGACATATGGAATCACAATATTTTTTAGGAGCTTTATATTTTGTTGGAAGTGGTGGTGTAACACAGAGCTTTTCTAAAGCTAAACAATGGTATAAAAAAGCAGCTAAACAAGGGCATATAATAGCACAATTAAGTTTAGGTATGATGTATTATAACAGTAAAGGTGGAAAACAAGATTTAGTCAGTACTAAAAAATGGTTATCGCTAGCAGCAGCTCAGGGTAATGAAGACGCTATTTCAATATTACAAAAACTTAAATAAATTTTGCGTTTTATTTACACCTTTATATTTTATTTAATAACCCCTTTGTTATTATTACGTTTGCTATGGCGTGGTATAAAAGCCCCTGCTTATTGGCAACGCTGGCTAGAACGATTTGGATTATTTACAACTTTACCAGTAAAAAACTGTTTATGGATACATGCCGTATCAATGGGAGAAGTACAGGCTGCTATACCAATAGTTCAAGCTTTACAAACTAATTTTCCTGACCATCCCTTGTTAATAACTACCATGACACCGACCGGTTCACAACGGGTAACAGAGGTGTTTGGAAATCAAGTTTGGCACGTTTATTTGCCATATGATTTACCGGGTTCTATAACTAGATTTTTGAATCGTACCAAACCAAGCTTATTAATTTTGATGGAAACTGAGTTATGGCCTAATTTATTGCATGCTTGTCAAAATATTCCCATAGTTTTGGCCAATGGTAGGTTATCAGTAAATTCAGCTAAAGGTTATTTAAGAATTGCTAAATTGACGCAGCAAATGTTAAATAATATAACAGTAATAGCAGCTCAAACTAAACTTGATGCCTATAGATTTACTCTATTAGGTGCAGCTCTTAGTAAAATTCGTGTTACTGGTAGTATAAAATTTGATACTAGTTTACCTATTCCTGAAACTACTTTACGCCAGAAATGGGGAATAAAGCGTAAGGTTTGGATTGCGGCTAGCACTCATGCTGGTGAAGAGGAAATTATACTTGAAGTTTTTGCCAGATTAAAAGCAGAATTTAAAGATTTATTATTGGTGTTGGTGCCACGTCATCCAGAACGATTTAATCAAGTTGCCAAACTATGTGGCCAATTTGTACTAGCGAGACGCACTAAAGATGATGTTAATGCGAATACGGAAATTTATTTAGGTGATACTATGGGAGAATTGGCTATGCTTTATACCATTGCTGATGTCGCCTTTGTTGGAGGGAGTTTGGTTCCAGTTGGATGTCATAATTTATTAGAACCGGCTGCAGTTGGTTTGCCAGTGATTATGGGGCCTCATGTATTTGAATGTGCTGAAATATGTCGCCAACTATTAGTAGCCCAAGCAGCTAGCCAAATTACCGATTCCACCCAATTATATAAAACCATAAAAATATATTTAGCCGATACTAGACTTGCTAAAGAAACAGGCGATAATGGTCGTTTATTTGTCCAAAAAAATCAGGGTGCTTTACAACGTCTGTTGGATATAATTTTTCCATTGATAAATAGCAAGTCGTCACCTCATAATTTGTTATTATCAATAAGTTAGCTTTTTAAGAAATTATTTCAAAATGTATCAACAAGTATTAAAAATACTTAACAATAAACAAATATATAATGCCGAGCAATTGGCAACCAGATTGGCTATAAATCCAAATCAATTAAAACAAATTATCAATGATTTAGTTGCTTATGGAATTAAATTAAACTGTCCTGCAGCTAATACATATCAACTAATTGAAACAGTAGAATTGTTAGATGCCGAAAAAATTAGAGCTGAACTAACTAACAATTTACTCCAATTAGAAATTTTTGAAGTTATAGATTCAACTAATCAATATGCCTTAGCTCAAACTAATATTATTGAACCATTGGTTTGTATAGCAGAATATCAAACTGCCGGACGTGGACGACAAGATCATCGTTGGATTTCATCTTATGCCAGCGGATTATGCTTATCTATTAAATGTAATTATACAAATCTAAAGAAATTAGATGGATTAAGTATTGCTTTAGCAGTAACTATTGCTAGAATATTATATAATTTAGGGATTACTGAAATTGGGCTTAAATGGCCTAATGATGTTATGTGGAAACAACGCAAATTAGCCGGTTTATTGTTGGAAAGTCGTTATGGTAAGAAATGTGAGGTTGTAATGGGAGTCGGAATTAATGTTACAATGCCTCCGATTGAGGGAATTTCTCAACCTTGGATAGATTTAGCTTCTATTTTAACTCAGCCGCCAACACGTAATACTTTAGCCGCTTATTTGATTGATAATTGTTTAGCCACTTTGTTAGATTATCCTGCTACTGGGTTAGCTCCATTTTTAGATGATTGGCAACGTTTTGATTTGAGTTATGGTAAATTGATAACTTTGCATACTAATAATGAACCTGTCCAAGGTATTGCAATGGGAATTAATGACCAAGGAGCATTACAAGTTAATAATAAAAATTATATTTGTGGAGAGGTTAATTTAAAAATTATTTAATATTAATTAGTAATTTTTCAATTGGTATTGTATGATGTTATTAGTTGATGTAGGAAATAGTGCGGTAAAATGGGCTGTATTAGAACAAAATAACTTGAGTATTCAACAACATACATCATATAAAGTCAATAAATTAGAAAAAACTTTAACTCAAGTGTGGCAATCGCTCAATAAACCTGACATGGTTTGGATATCTAATGTTGCTGGGCCACATATCGGCGAAATTATTACTAATTGGACAATACAATATTGGCAGTGCCATCCGAATTTTGTTAAAACTGGTAATTGCGAATGTGGAATTACCAATGGCTATAAATATCCAGAACAATTAGGAGTTGACAGGTGGTTAGCTTTAATAGGTGCTTCTAGTTTAGAGTCGGGAATGTTATGCGTAGTAGATTGTGGCACAGCGTTTACTTTAGACGTATTGACAGCTGATGGCCAACATTTAGGTGGAATTATTGCACCTGGATTAAGTACAATGCGAGCTAATTTATCACAAAATACCTATAAATTGGAAAATTGTGAACAATTTTTAGTGAACTCTGAATTTTTTTTAGCCAACGAGACCAATAGTGGTATTATATTTGGTACTTCGTATGCTGTGGTGGGTTTACTAGAATATATGATGAATAAATTAGAAAATCGACCAAAACTTATAATTACTGGCGGTGATGCTGTTGCTCTTAAACCGTTTTTATCTAGAACTTATCGGCATATTCCAGACCTTGTTTTGCAAGGATTAAAGGCCATTATCAATCATTATGAGAAGCCTAGCTCTATTACTAATATTAGCTAATATTAGTTTATTTTTTTGGCAAATGAAATTGTTGCATTGGTTGCCATTACATCCGGAACAATTTGCTCCACGGATTATTAGACCTATTCCACAAAATGTTCAAGGCTTACCTAGTTTGGTTTTATTAAGTGAACAACATCTGAATTCAACTGATGATACAAAAAGTGTTGAAACCAATGTTCTTCAAACAGATATAGTTGTCACGGATATTGCAAAAGACAACCATGAACTCCCTGATTTTGGCGGTTTGATAAATCCGGTTGAAAACGCAATGATGACAGACGTTCAATTAATTAAATCACCTGTGATAAAAAAACTTGGCAAAATTCCAGCAGCGGATGCTTGTTTTCAATCTGGACCTTATGCTAAAATCAGTGTGGCAAATAATGCAGTTAATTGGCTAAAAAATAATAATGTTAAGGTTAATTTGCAGAAAAAAACCAGTAATAAATTAATTGGTACCTGGGTTTATTTACCCCCTTTTGAAAGTTTGGAAAAAGCTAAACAAGTTCAACAAGATTTGGATAAATTTGGGATTAAAGATTATCACCTTGTGAGAGGTAAACTTAAAAATGCTATTTCTTTAGGAGTTTATAGTGTTCCTACTAACGCTGAGATTCGCGTAAAAGAATTGAACTCTAAAGGCTATAATAATGTTGCAGTAAGAAAACGTTATAAAAAAGAAGGTACTGATTATTGGTTAAATGTTAAAATACCTACCAATAACTTAATAACTAGTTTTAACGAAAAATTCCAAGATTTTACATTAACATCCGTAACATGTGAGTCTATCGCTGATATTGTGGCGGTTCCATAAATTGGGTAAAACGACACTACTCGACGAATGATATAATGATGGGTTTAAATTCATGACAGATAAAATGCCAACTATTGTGGTCGTTGATGACAGTGTAACTTCGATTTCGCTGTATCAATTCAGCGTCGAACCACTGGCAATCAATTTTATCGGCTTTAAATCTCCTGCCGAGGCAATTCCTTATTTAAAAGAACATCAGCCAGATTTATTGTTCTTAGATATTATCATGCCGGGTATGGATGGGCTGAGTTTATTAAGGCTCCTACGAAGCTTTGCTCATCAAAAGGATACACCAGTAATAATGGTAACTTCTAAAGATTATGCTCAGGATCGTAGTGTTGCTAAACAACTAGGTGCCGTGGCTTTTCTTATCAAGCCTTTACGTTTTAAAGAAATTAGAGACATTGTTTGTAAACATGTTGATATTAAACTTAAATAATTATGAGTGTTAATGCACTAAATTACATACGTTTTTGGGGAGTGCGTGGTTCTTACCCAGCTCCATTTGGCAGTCATATGCGAGTTGGTGGCAATACATCATGTGTAGAATTAAGGGTTGATGGCCATTTACTAATATGTGATGGCGGCTCTGGTATTATTCCACTCGGGAACTCTTTGATGGCACAGCAAAATATCAAAGAAGTTACTATAATACTAACTCATTACCATTGGGATCATATTTCTGGCTTGCCATTTTTTGTTCCAGCGTTTGTTCCCGGTTGGAAGGTTAATATCTATGGCCCGGGAGATAATAAGCAAGATATTGAACGTTGTATTTCTGGACAAATGCGAGACCCTTATTTTCCGGTAGAAGTTGAAAATTGGATGGCGGATGTTAATTATCTTACATCGCAAGATAGTCAACTTGAATATGGCCCATTTAGAATTGAGACCTTCAACGTACATCATCCCGGTAGTACTTTTGGGTATAGGATTCACGTACATGGTAAAACTATTGTCTACGCCTCTGATGATGAGCTTTCATTCATAGATCAGTCAATAGAAAACCGGCGTGATGAGCTTGAGCCACAAGAATTTGAGCTTATTAAAGCCATGCAGGAAGAAGAACGGGAAAATTCTTTAGATATGATTAGAAATGCCCATGTTTTTATTCATGATGCTCAATATACCCCAGAAGATTATGCTAAAAAACGGGGTTGGGGACATTCATGCTATATTGATACTACCAATTTTGCAATAGATGCTAATATCAAGCAATTATATTTATTCCACGCTGATCCAAATTATGATGATACTAAAATAGAAAATTTGCATCGTGAGACTATCAAGTTGATTCATGAGCGTGGGTCTAATATGGATTGTTATATTGCTAGAGAAGGTTTTGTGGTAGATATAGATAAACTTTAATAAAATTTAAAAACAAATTATGTGGGCATTTTTACAAAAACATTCATCTCCTAAATATTTCTACGCTCTTGCTGGACGTTTAATACCTTGGTTTGGTTGGACTTGTTTGATTATCATGTTAGCAGGGCTTTATTATGGATTAGTTGCATCTCCGCCAGATTACCAGCAAGGTCACAGCTATCGTATTATGTTTGTCCATGTTCCAGCGGCATGGATGTCCATGTTTATTTACATGGTGATGGCGGTTGCTGGTGGGATCGGTTTGGTCTGGAGGATAAAGCTGGCCGATGTTATTGCAGCAAGTTCAGCACCGATTGGAGCCTCATTTACTTTTTTAGCATTAGTTACTGGTGCTTTATGGGGTAAACCAATGTGGGGAGCTTGGTGGGTATGGGATGCACGGTTGACTTCAGAACTAATTCTCTTGTTTTTATATTTAGGAGTGATCGCTCTTAATTCTGCGATTGATGATAAACGTACTGCGTCTCGTGCTAGTGCAGTATTAGCATTAGTAGGAGTGGTTAATATTCCTATAATTCATTACTCAGTTGAGTGGTGGAATACCTTGCATCAAGGTTCTACAATAACCAAATTTGCTGCTCCTTCAATCCATATTTCAATGTTAATTCCCTTATTATTAATGGCTGTAGCGTTTAAATTATACTATGTCTTGGTAGTATTAAAACAAGCTCGTTGTGAAATATTAGCAAGGGAACGTAATTCTAGTTGGGTTTTGCAGATATTACAAAATAAGAACATTTGATAAACGTAAACCAGACATTTTCATGAAATTATGTCTGATTACGTTTTGCTAGTTCGACTTATTACCAACTGATTTTTACTTTATGCCGCCCCCATTTTTTAGCAGCTTTTGCATCTTTACCCATGTAGATATCAATCTTCTTTTTCCAACGTTTATTCATCTTATCTAAAACCACATATGTACCGTCAAAGCCTTCTATTTTTACTTTGGCTCTATGACCTAAACCTTTCGGAATAAGATCACGAGAAACTGCAATAGATTTCATACCCGGTTTTAATCTATCACCCCATGCTGCTATATCAGGAGTGCTATCGGTTTGATTTGGAAGCGAATTATACGCTGTTGCAGTGACTATCATTGTATTTTTAAGTGTTGGTTTCTGCCAACCGTTTGTGGGTAATTGAATAACTCCCAATGATAAAATAGCTCCAAAAACATAACTATTATAAAATATCACTTTAATTCCCTCTTATTTTTGATAAAATATCTCCAATTAATTAACTTATAAAACCCTTATTACTTTAAAAGTTATACAAAATTCACGTACAATGCAAAGCAATCAATAATATACTAATATATAAACTACTTATGTAAGTCGCTTTAATAATGTATTTACATGGGTTTTAATAAAATTATCATTGTTATTTAAATATTTAATATATATATATACTTCACTAATTCATGATTACAGAGGTTGTCAATTAAATGAAATTTGCGTTTATTTTTCCGGGTCAAGGATCACAAACAATTGGTATGTTATCTGAATTAAATACTAATTATTCTATAGTTAAACATACTTTTGAAGAAGCTTCTGAATTATTAGGTTATGACTTATGGAAATTAAGCCAAGAAGGGCCGCTAGAAATTTTAAACCAGACTGATAAAACTCAACCAGCATTATTAGCCGCTGGAACAGCTATATGGCGTATTTGGCAAGCCCAAGGTGGAGAAAAGCCAGAATTAATAGCTGGTCATAGTTTTGGTGAATACACTGGATTAGTATGTGCAGGAGCATTAAAATTTACCGATGCTGTTACTTTAGCTGAAAGTAGAGGACGCTTCATGCAAGCTGCTGTTCCCGAAGGAGAAGGAGCAATGGCAGCAATATTAGGGCTAACCGATGAAAAAGTAATTAAAGTTTGCAATGAGGTAGCTCAAAACCAAGTAGTTACTGCAGTAAATTTTAATGCTCCTGGTCAAGTTGTAATTGCTGGTCATGCCGATGCAGTTAAACGAGCTATAATTCAAGCTAAAGTAGCTGGTGCCAAAAAAGCAATTTTATTAGCTGTCAGTGTGCCATCACATAGTAGCTTGATGAAACCAGCAGCAGATAAAATGCGAAAACGTTTGGCTGAGGTTGAAATTGTTAGTCCGATAATTCCAGTAATTCATAATGTAGATGTTACCACTAAAACTGAGCCTGATGCGATTCGGGCTGCGTTAACTGCTCAATTGCACAATCCAGTACGTTGGGTGGAAACAATTAACAAAATAGCGGATGCAGAAATTGACTTATTATTTGAAAGTGGCCCAGGTAAAGTATTGACTAGTTTAAATAAACGTATAAATAAAAATATGACAGCTAAACCAATAATAGATTCAAAAACATTAGAACAAGCGTTGGAGACCGTAAAATGAATATTGATTTAACTGGTGAAATAGCTCTAGTAACTGGGGCCAGTAGAGGTATAGGCCAAGCAATAGCCCTTAAATTGGCACAAGCTGGAGCATTTGTTATAGGAACAGCAACTAGTCCTACTGGAGCAGAAGGAATTACCAAATATTTAACTACAGATTTATCCGGGATCGGAAAAGTATTAGATATATCTTCAGCTGATTCTATTAATACTTTGGTAGCTGAATTGGATAAAATGCCGAGTATTTTAGTAAATAATGCGGCAATTACTAGAGATGCTTTGTTAATGCGCATGAAAGATGAAGATTGGAATGCGGTTATCAATGCCAATCTAACTGGTGTCTATCGGTTGTCCAAAGCTTGTTTGCGTGCGATGATGAAAGCTAAACATGGGCGTATAATAACCGCTACAAGTGTAGTTGGTTTAACTGGTAATGCTGGGCAAGCTAATTATTCGGCAACCAAAGCCGGAGTAATTGCTTTCAGTAAATCTTTAGCTAGAGAGGTAGGTAGTCGTGGTATCACGGTTAATACAATTGCTCCGGGTTTTATTGCTACTGATATGACTCGTGATTTTTCTGAACAGCAAAAGGAAGCTTTGTTGCAACAAATTCCGCTAAATCGAGTTGGTATGGCAGATGATGTGGCGAATGCAGTGGTATTTTTAGCATCGCAAGCTGCTAGTTATATTACTGGTGAGACCTTACATGTTAATGGTGGAATGTATATGTCTTAAGTAACTTATGCGACACGTTTTCCTATAAATTTGTTATAAAACAAGTTAATAGGAAGGATTCGAGAGAATTACAATTATGTTATTTATGGAGTTGAAAGGTGCGACACGTTTAGTTAGAAACTCTACTGCCAATAAGGAGTAGAGCCAATAATTAGGGCTACAAAACACTGTAGTTACAATTATGTTATTTATGGAGCTGAAAGGCTGCTCCCAGTGTATTACTCACTGAAGGTAAAACTTCCCCAATCGGAATTAGAAGTATGTTTTAATTCTGGTTT